>NZ_JANSJA010000052.1:0-40500 GCF_047462335.1 Synechococcus sp. H60.1 | reverse complement strand
TTGGGCAGCGAGCTTTCTGGCTTTTCCCGCCGGCCTAGATGGATCCCAGCCATTGTCCCCGCAAGCGGGTGGCGAAACAACCCCTTGGAAAGCACCTCAACAGCCAACAGCTCAGGCGCTCTGAGCCCATGCGCGGCCCAGGCCGAGAGAGCGGTGCCGCCTGTGCCCGTTAAAGTTTTCCGGAAGCCAAAGGGATCCGGGGGCGAAAATCCACTAGTCTATTGGCAATCTGGCTTTGGCCAGAACTGTCTAGCCAATTGCTGAGGTGCAACTGTGGAAACGGCCATCGAGTGGATTACCGCCCATGAGATTCTCGACTCCCGTGGGCAACCGACCCTAGAAGCTTTGGTGGGCCTGGCCAATGGGGCCACCGGCTTGGCCCAGGTGCCCAGTGGTGCTTCAACCGGCACTTTTGAGGCCCATGAGCTGCGGGACGGGGATCCCAAGCGCTACGGCGGCAAGGGCGTGCTGAGGGCGGTGGAAAACATTCTTGGCCCCATCCAGTCGGAGCTGCAGGGAGAAGATGCCCTCAACCAGGCCCGCATCGACCAGTTGATGATCGATCTGGATGGCACCCCCAACAAGTCGCAACTGGGAGCCAACGCCATCTTGGTGGTCTCTTTGGCCACGGCTAAGGCGGCTGCTAGTGCAGTGGGTCTGCCCTTGTACAGGTACCTGGGTGGACCCTTTGCCAACCTGCTGCCGGTACCCCTGATGAATGTACTCAACGGCGGTGCCCACGCCGATAACAACCTCGATATCCAAGAGTTCATGCTGGTGCCTAGCGGGGCACCTAGCTTTCGCGAGGCGCTGCGCTATGGGGCGGAGGTGTTTGCAGCGCTAAAACAACTGCTGCGGCAGAAGGGGCTGTCCACTGGGGTGGGGGACGAAGGCGGGTTTGCCCCCGATCTCCCCTCCAACGCAGCGGCTCTGGATCTGTTGATGACGGCCATTGAACGGGCGGGCTACAAGCCGGGGGAAGACATTGCCTTGGCCTTGGACGTGGCCGCCAACGAGCTGCTGCAGGATGGACAGTACCACTTTGAGGGCAAAGCCCGCAGTGCTGAGCAGATGGTGGACTACTACGAACAACTGCTGGCCAACTACCCCATCGTCTCTCTAGAGGATGGGCTGGCGGAGGAAGATTGGGCCGGCTGGCAGGCCATGACTGCTCGGCTGGGATCGCGGGTGCAACTGGTGGGGGACGACCTGTTTGTGACCAACCCAGCCCGGCTGCAGAAAGGCATCGACAGCGGCGCCGCCAACGCCATTTTGATCAAGCTCAACCAGATTGGCACGCTGACGGAGACCGTCTCAACCGTGCAACTGGCCGTTCAGGCGGGCTTTCGCACCATCATCAGCCACCGCTCCGGCGAAACAGAAGACACCACCATCGCCGACCTGGCGGTGGCCACCCGCGCCGGCCAGATCAAAACCGGATCCCTCTGCCGCAGCGAGCGCATTGCCAAATACAATCAACTGCTGCGCATCGAAGACGAGCTGGGGGAAGCAGCCGTTTATGCCGGTCGGGTGGGCCTGGGCCCTAAAGCTCGCTAACTCCCCTTCCATCCCCGGGGATCCCCAGCACCTGCACCAAAAAGGCCCAGCGGTCGGCGGTCTCTTCAATGAGCTTGCTGGTGGGCTTGCCGGCTCCGTGGCCGGCTTTGGTGTCGATGCGAATGAGGATGGGCTGGGATCCCCCCTGTGCCGCCTGCAGGGCAGCAGCAAACTTGAAGCTGTGGGCCGGCACCACCCGGTCGTCGTGATCCGCTGTGGTGATCAGGGTGGCGGGATAGGCGGTGCCGGGTTTGAGGTTGTGCAGGGGGGAATAGGCGTAGAGGGCCTTGAATTCCTCGGGGTTGTCCGGGGATCCGTACTCCGAGACCCAGGCCCAGCCGATGGTGAACTTGTGGAAGCGCAGCATGTCGAACACCCCCACAGCGGGCAGGGCCGCGGCAAAGAGATCCGGCCTCTGGGTCAGGCAGGCCCCCACCAAGAGGCCGCCGTTGCTGCCGCCGGCGATGGCCAGCTTCGAGGGGTTGGTGTAGCCATGGGCGATTAGCCACTCAGCCGCGGCGATGAAGTCGTCGAAGACCTTTTGCTTGTTGAGCTTGGTGCCCGCCTGGTGCCAGGCTTCCCCATATTCGCCGCCGCCGCGCAAATTGGGCTGGGCGTAGACCCCTCCCATCTCCAACCAGGCCACCAGGCCCACCGAGAAGCTGGGGGTCAGAGAGATGCCGAAGCCGCCGTAGCCGTACAGCAAGGTGGGGTGATCCCCTGTCCGCGCTAGGCCGCGGCGGTGGACAAGGAACATGGGAATGCGGGTGCCGTCTTTGCTGGCGTAGAACACCTGCTGCACCTCATAGGCGCGGGGATCGAAATCCACCTGGGGCTGGCGAAAGAGGGTGCTCCTGCCAGTGGTGAAGTCGTAGCGGTAGATGGTGGGCGGGGTGGTGAAGCTGGTGAAGGTGTAGAAGGTCTCAGTGTCGTAGCGCTTGCCAGCAAAGCCGCTGGCGGATCCCAGACCCGGCAGAGGGATCTCCCCCTGGTAGGTGCCGTCTAGGGCAAAGGTCTTGATCTGGGTGTGGGCGTCTTTGAGGTAGAAGGCAACAAATTGATTGTGGATGAGGCTAACCCCTTGCAGGGTCTCCTCAGCCTCAGGGATCACCTCTTGCAGGTGCCCTGGGTTGTCGAGATCAAGGGCCACCAGTCGCCGCCGCGGAGCCTGGAAGTCCGTCAGCAGCCAAAAGCGGGAGCCGTCGTTGCCAACAAAGCTGTACTCGGCCTGGAACTCGCAAATGAGCTCCACCACCGGCGAGTTGGGATCCCGTAGGTCTTTGTAGAAGAGGAGGTTTTTGGGATCCGTGCCCCGCCAGACGGAGATGATGAGGTAGTTGCCATCTTCGGTAACCCCGCCAGCAAAGCCCCACTCTTTTTGGTCGGGGCGGTGATAGATCAAGACGTCTTCCGACTGGGGGGTGCCGAGGCGGTGGTAGTAGAGCTTTTGGAAGTAGTTGGTACTTTCGTACTCGCTGCCGGGGGGTGGCTCGTCGTAGCGGCTGTAGAAAAATCCCTGCCCATCCCGTGTCCAGCTGGCCCCAGAGAACTTAATCCAGCGCAGGTGATCCGGCAGGTCTTCTCCAGTTTCGATGTCCCGCACCTTCCACTCCTGCCAGTCGGAGCCGGAGCGGGAGAGGCCATAGGCTAGGTAGCGCCCGTCGCGGCTGATGGCAATGCCTGAGAGGGCTACAGTGCCGTCTTCCGAAAACGTGTTGGGATCCAGCAAAACCCGGGCTTCGCCCTCCAGGCTCTCTTGCGTATAGAGAACACTCTGGTTTTGCAGGCCGTCGTTTTTGAAGTAGAAGTAGCGGCCGCCCTCTTTGAAGGGCTGGCTGTATTTTTCGTAGTTCCAAAGTTGGGTCAGGCGCTCCAGAAGCCGCTGCCGCGCCGGGATCCGCTGCAGATAGTCAAAAGTTAGCCGGTTTTGCGCCTCGATCCAGGCCCGCGTCTGCTCAGAATCCAGATCCTCCAGCCAGCGATAGGGATCCGGCACCGGCTGCCCATGGTAGACATCGACAACGGTGGGATCCGGATGGCTGGGCGGGTAGTGAAGCATAGGGACGGAGCAGCGAAAGGCTAATTCCACTATGGCAGAGGGAAGAGCCGGCAACCCACCCCAAGACCTGAGCCTCGAATGTCTGGGGGAGCAAGCCTCGCTATAGTGGAAGCCGAGTTGTGCAGGTGGGTTTCGTGCTTCAGGGTTCCCCTTCCTCTCAGCGTTCCCAGGTCGAACGGATTGGCGCCTATCCCTGCGGCCAGGGCCACTACCGCTTCTCGGTGTGGGCGCCCTTGGTCGAACACGTGGAGCTAAAAGTCATTAGCCCCGTCCAACAGGTCATCCCTCTGACCCAGGATGGGCAAGGCTACTGGCAGGGTGAAGTGGAGGGGATCCCACCGGGGCCGGTGGACTACCTCTACCGCCTGCACACCTCAGGGGGGGTGGTGGAGCGGCCGGATCCGGCTTCCCGCTGCCAGCCCTACGGCGTCCATGGCCCTTCGCGGGTGGTGGATCCCCACTTCGACTGGCAGGATCAAGCCTGGAAGGGGATCCCGCTCTCCCAGTGGATCCTCTACGAGCTGCATGTAGGCACCTTTACCCCGGAGGGCACCTTTGCCGCCCTGATCCCCCGCCTGCCGCAACTGGTGGAGCTGGGGGTCAACGGGCTGGAGCTCATGCCGGTGGCCCAGTTTCCGGGGGAGCGCAACTGGGGCTATGACGGCGTCTACCCCTATGCCGTGCAGGTTAGCTATGGAGGAGCAGCGGGCCTGAAGGCGCTGGTCAATGCCTGCCACCAGCAGGGCTTGGCTGTCATTTTGGATGTGGTCTACAACCACCTGGGGCCGGAGGGGAACTACCTGCGGGACTTTGGCCCCTACTTTACCGACAAGTACCGCACCCCTTGGGGGGAGGCCCTCAACTTCGACGACCGCTATTCCGACGGCGTGCGGGAGTTTTTCCTGCAAAATGCCGAATACTGGCTAGAGGAGTTTCACCTGGACGGCCTGCGGCTGGACGCCGTGCATGCCATCTACGACTTCAGCGCCCACCCCTTTTTGCAGGAATTGGCAGAGCGGGTGGAGGCCCTGGAGGCGCGCACGGGCTGGCCCAGGGTTCTGGTAGCCGAAAGCGACCTCAACGACGTCCGCCTCATCACCCCCCGCGAGCAAGGGGGCTACGGCCTAGATGCCCAGTGGTGCGACGATTTCCATCACTCAGTTCACACCCTGCTTACTGGAGAAAAGACAGGCTACTACCAGGACTTTGGCCAATTGGAGCACCTGGCCAAGTCCTACCGCGAGAGCTACGTCTATTCCGGCCAGTACTCCCGCTACCGGGCCCGCCGCCACGGCAATTCCGCTCTCGCTAGGCCAGGCTCCCAGTTTGTAATCTGCATCCAAAACCACGACCAGGTGGGCAATCGCCGGCTGGGGGAACGCCTCAGCCAGCTCACCTCCTTCGCTGGCCTGAAGTTGGCCGCCGCTGCTCTGCTGCTGGCTCCCATGCTGCCACTGCTGTTTATGGGGGAAGAGTATGGGGAGGTGGCCCCGTTTCTCTACTTCATTAGCCACGGGGATCCCGACCTGGTGGAAGCGGTGCGCCAGGGACGCCGCCGCGAGTTCAGCGCCTTTGCCTGGCAGGGGGAGGTGCCGGACCCGCAAGCGGAAGAGACCTTCCTGCGCTCCAAGCTCAACTGGGAGCTGGGCACTGCTGGCCACCACCAGGTCTTGCGGCGGTGGTACCAAACCCTCATTCACCTGCGCAAGACCCTGCCGCCGCTGCAAAACCTGGAGCGGAGTTCGGTGGGGGTGGAGCTGTTTGCTCCAAGCGGCCTGGCCCTGCACCGCCAGCAGGGATCCCAAGCCGTTCTGGCCCTGTTTAACTTCAGCTCCGACCAAGCAGCCACCTACGCCCCATGGCCCAACGGCCGGTGGGAGAAGCTTCTAGATAGCGGCGACGCCAAGTGGCTGGGCCAGGGATCCTCCCTGCCGGCAAAAAACCAAGGGGATCCCGTTGAGGTGCCGCCCTATGGGGTGGTGGTCTACAGCCAGCCATCCCGACCGCAGCCGTAGCGCCAGGCCTCACGCCGCCGGTTCCAGAAGTAGTCTTGCGGGGCCCCTTCCAGGCGGTCGGCTAGCCTTTGCAGGAGCTCGTAGAGGCCAAGGGCGCCAAAGTGGCCCGCCCAGGCCACCAGCTCCGGCAGCCCTAGCCGGGGCAAAAGCGCGGCCACCAGGGCTGGATCTTGCCTCATCACCCCCCACAGTGCCTGGGCCAAGCCGCCAAACTGCACCACATCCTGCAAAAAGGGCCGCACCACCTGGGGGCCGGCGGCAACCATGGCTGCAAACACTCTGCTCAACAGGCGGTTAATGCTGTTGGGATCCCAGTTTTTCTCTCCCAAGGGAGGGATCATCGCCTTTTGAAAAAGCCAGGTTACCGCCAAATTGGGCTGGTAGGGCTGCAGCAGGGCCAGGGCCGCCTGCTCCAACTGCCGCTGCACCAGCGCCTCGTGGATCCCCTGCTGCAGGCGATCCAGATGGCGCAACATCGCCCCAAAGCCGCCAAAGCTCAAAGGCGACTGGCTGCCGCTGCTGTCTCCTACCGCCAAAAGGCGATCCCAGGGCAGTTGTAGCGGGCTGCGGCGGTAGGCGGGGAAGACGCCACACAGCTTGCGCACCCAGCGGATCTGGGCCAGCTCGGCCCCCTGGTAGGCAGGGAGCAGCCGGCAGTAGTCCTGCCAGAGCTTCTCCAAACTGGGTCGGCGGGGATCCCGGTCGCAGTAGGTAAAGAGATAGGTGGTGCGGCCATCGCGGGCGGGGAAGGCCTCCCAAAAGGGCTGGTAGCCCTCCTGGGCGGGGGTAAAGCTGTAGAACAGATCCCCAGTGGGTTGCTCCGGCAGCCCCTGGGCGCAGGATCCCACCACCAGACAGACACTGTCCGGCGGCTGCCCTTGGCGGGCCTGGGCTGCAATGGGGGAGCGGTGCCCCATGGCATCCAGCAGCAGTTGGGCGCTGAGCTGGCCGGTGGTGGTCTGAATGCAGATCCCATCGGGGTGGACCGTGGCGCCCAGAAACCCGGTTTGCTCCCGCACCTGGCCCCCCCAGGCCAGAAAATGCTGCTTGAGGAACTCTAGCAAGCTGACCGGATCCACGCCTACGTTCAGTACCCCTTCCACCCACCAGGTGGGGCCCTCCCCAAAGCCGATGCGGCCGCGGGGGTAGTGGGTCACCTGCACCGCCTCCCACTCGGCCGGCGTCAGCAGCTCCAGCTCCAGCAGCACCTGCAGCTCCTGCCGGGAGGTGTTCCACTCCTGCTCTCGCCCCCGCAGGCTCCCCCGCTCGATGAGGATCACCCGCCAGCCCCGCTTGGCCAAAGCTGCCCCCAGGAGAATCCCCAGGGTGCCGCCGGCAATCACCACATCGGCATCCCGGCTGCCCAGGCTTTCAGAACAGCGGTGCACCACCGCCGCGGGCAACGCCGTCTGCCCCTGCCGCAGGGATCCCCACCAGGCCTCCAAGGCGGGCAGAGCTTCAGGGGGGGAGAGGAGTTCAGCCATGGTGATTTCCTCCAGGCTAGACCAGCCCGCGGCTGTGGAGGCGACGGTGGATCAAAGCCAACGTATCCACCTCGCCCACATTGCCCGGAAACAGCACCACCGGCAAGTTGGGAAAGCGGGGGTGATCCGCCGGCGTGAGCACCATGGAGATCCCTGGGTAGATCTGCCCCAGCAGCCGCACGGCCGGCAGATTGAGGCCGAGGCTGAGGGTGTCGTTGGAGGTGATGCCGCCCTTGCTGACCAGGTAGCCCATCCCCTCCGGCAGCCCCTGCACAATGGCCATCAACAAACGAGAAACCCTCTGCCCAAAGGCCAGGCGAGCCTCTGGGGTGGCACCGTCGAACCTCACTTCTTCTCGGCTGGTGTAGACCACCGGCGTCAGGCCCTGCTCGTAGGCGCGCTGGACTTGGCTCAAGAGGGCCGGCAGCAGCTCCGCTTCCCGCCCCGGTTCCAACAGGCGCTTTACCTCCACCTCGATGCCCTGGATCCCTGGCTCCTGCAACAGGCGGGCCAACTGCTGGCTGGACTTTTGCACATGGGATCCCACGATCACCACCCCTGGCCGGTCGGAGCGGACAAACTGCCCCATTTGCTCTGGCGGAACCGGCTGCGGCGGCAACTGGGCTAGAGCCGTCAAGAGGCTAGCGGCACTGCGGAACAAAAAGCGCTTCCCCTGCTCCAGAGCCGCCCAAACGTCTTGGGCAAAACGGTCCAGATCCGCTTGGGTTTCTCCATCCACCACACAGCAGACATTCCCCTCTAGACCCAAAAGCTGCTCCAGACAGCCGGCGCGGATCTGCTCCAGCGTCAATCGCACCACCTGCTCAGCCCGAATTCGCCCCTGGGTTTTCTCCTGCACATAGTCGGGCAAATAGCTGTGGTGGTAGCCGAACACCGCATCGCGGGCAAACTCCGTTTCATGCACGGGCACCCAGCGGCCCTCCACCCGCAGGTAGTGGACGCTGTCGCGGGTGATGCGCCCTCCCTCAAAAAAAGCCGGCACCAGAAAATGGGCATCAAAAGGCCCCAGCTCCGCCGCCATGACATCGGTTTCCAAGGGGTAGTGCCCGCGCAGCGTCGAGTCGGAGCGGCTGACAAAGAGGGCCCGCTCCCACCCCAGCTCCCCCATGGCCTGCTTGAGGGCCCGGCAGACCGACCGCGTCACCTCGGCAGCCTTGGCCGGCGGCAGAGAGCGCGTGTTGGTGAGAATGAAGCGAATTGGCGAGCCATCCTGCAGGCCCAGCTTGAGTGTTTCCACATCCCAGCGGGTCAGCAGCAGGCAACTGTGCACGGTCTGGGATCCGGTGGGATCATCATCCAGCACGACAATGGGGGGACGAGTCATCGGAGTTTCTCAGTCGAGAACAACAGCACAGCCCTACCCCTCCACACGGAGACAACCTCACAACACCCCACCTGCCCGCACCCCCTCCTTATGATCCTCTCCCAAATTGGCCGCTCCCTCGATCCCCATCCTGTTTTTTTCTCTTGATTCGAGAGAAGTTTGCCATGATTGAGATCTACCGGTGCAATTGACTGTCTTTGCGAGCCGCTAATGGGGGCAGCCACTCCCTCCCACCTACATCCATGGGGAAAAAGCCATGGGGCAAGCTGAGCTGCAACTTCAGATCAAGCGGATTCAGCAGGACGTGCTGCGCATGGGGGCGCTGGCGGAAAAATCGCTGGTCTTGGCTCAGCAGGCTCTGTTTGAGCAGAACTTGGCCGCTGCCGAACAGGCCATCTCCCAAGACAAGCAAATTGACCGTTTTTATCGTCAAATCGAGAAAGATTGTATTAGCTTGATCGCCTTGCGCTCGCCGGTGGCACAAGATCTGCGCTGGATCAGCGCCCTGATGCAACTGGTGCGGGATCTGGAGCGGATTGGCGACTACGCCAAAGACTTGGCCGAAGTGGCCTTGCGTTTGGCTTTCTACCCGCCGCCGCCGGAGCTGAGGCACATTCGCGTGATGATGCAGCGCTGCCAGAAAATGCTCAGCCATAGCCTGGCGGCCCTGACGGAGTTGGATGCCGAGCTGGGCCGACAACTGAAGCGGGAAGACGACGCCGTTGATGAAGACTACACCAACCTTTACAATACGTTGGCGCAACAGTCGGACATCAGGGGATCGATCGAGCCTATCCTGTTGATGTTGCTGGCGATCCGCTACCTGGAGCGTTTGGCCGACCACTGCACCAATATCGGTCAGCGGGTAGCCTTTATCGTCACCGGCCACCGCGACTAACCCAAGTGGCTGCGCCTGCCCCTCGATCGCGGCTCCCATTCCCCCTGCTTCTTTCCCTTTTTGCCGATACCCGCAATGGATTTCTCTCGGATTTTTCATCACTTTTTCTCTCAACCTGCCGAGCAATGGATCGATAAAGACGTGCTGCTTGCCCTCCTGCCAGCCTCAGACCCAGAAGCGCAGGAAATGCTTGAGATTGCCCTCGATGGTCTGGTGCGGGCGGGATTTCTCGAATGCACAGGGGATCCGCCTCGCTATCGGCGTAAGCCGGATGAATCCTTGGTGGTGGGGCGTTTGCGCTGTTCCAGCAAGGGTTTTTGCTTTGCCGTTCGGGATGAACCGGGGGCAGAGGATGTGTACATCCACGGCAGCAACCTCAGCGGCGCTTGGAACGGCGACCAAGTGATAGCCCGGATTACCAAAGAAGGCAATCGCCGCCGCAGCCCAGAGGGAGAGGTGGTGGCTGTTGTGGAACGGGCCAATCCCACCCTGGTGGGCCGCCTCAAACAGACGGAAGAAGGTTTCCGGGTGGTGCCTCTGGACGACCGGCTGCTGTTCGAGCTGGCCTTGACGGAGGGCTCCCCTGCCGAGCTGGCGGAAGGTCGGGTGGCCTATGTGGAAGTGGAGCGCTACCCGCTGGGCAACCTGCCCCCCGTGGGCACGATTCGCAAGATCTTGGGCAATGGCCCGGAGGCGTCCATCGATGCAGATCTGGTCTGTTGCAAGTACGACCTGCCCCAGGAGTTTCCCCCGGCGGTGCTAGAAGCTGCAGCCGCCCTGCCCAAAAAGCTGAGCCGCTCCGACCAAAAGGGCCGTCGCGATCTGCGGGATTGGTTTTGCATCACACTGGAGCCGCTGGACTTGCAGCACCCCCACGGCCTCGAGCCCAACGTGGCTGTCTCCCTGCAGCGGCAAGAAGAGGGCCACTGGCTACTGGGGGTGCACATTGCCGACGTAGCCCACTGGCTGGATCCGGATCACCCGCTGGAGCAGGAGGCGCAGCGGCGCACCGCCACGGTTTACCTGGATAGCGTGGTGCTGCCCCTTTTTCCGCCGGAAGTGCACAGCCGCCTGGCTCTGTTGCCGCAGCAGGAGCGCTTGGCCTATTCGTTGCTGTTAACCATCGACTCAGACGGGGTGGTACAAAGCTTCGAGATCCATCCCAGCCTGGTGCAGTCGCGGGCTCACCTCTCCTATGGCCAGGTGCAGGCCCTCTTGGCCACCGCTGCAGATCTGGGCCCTGAGGAGGAGGTGCCAGAATTGATGGCCCTGCTGCAAAACCTGCTCCGCCTCAGCCAAATCCTGCGGGTCAAACGTCACCAAGCGGGCGGCTTTGACCTGCCTCTGTTGGATTTGCTCACCCCCCACTCCGCTGACGAGAGCGGCTACGGCCCCCTTTTGATCAGCGATCGCCTCGGCGCCCACGCCCTCATGACCGAGGTGCTGCTGCTGGCCAACCAAACCCTGGGCCACCACCTGCGCCAATTGGGGATCCCTTCTTTGGCTCGCGTGCAGAAGCCCCCCACCGCTGAGGCCCTGCAGAACTTCCTGCGCCTGGCCAACGCCATGAAGCTGGATCTGAACTTGCAGGAGCCGGAGACCGTAACGCTGGCCGATTGGCAGCGGATCTGTGCCCGCATCACCGCCCCCGATGTGTTGGCCGCAGGGACTAGCCCAGCCTTGGTGGCCCAGTTGTTGGCTACTCTGCCCCCCGTCGAGTATTGCCTGCAGCCTTTACAGGAGCCCCTCGGACATTTTGGCCTTGGCCTCAAAGAGCCCTACGCCTCTTTTACTGCCCCTTTGCGCCGCTATGCCGACTTGCTGAATTTGCGTGCTCTGCACCTGGCCTTGAGCAAAGGACGGGATCGCCGCAGCCCGCGCTCCAAAACCGTGGTGGATCTGCACGGCCCCGGCGGCTACGACCAAATTGATTGGCAGGTGCTGCCGCCAAAAGTGCATGAGGAGTGGCAGGCCTTTCTCCAAGCGCAACTGCCCAAAATCCAGGCGGGATATCAGCTCCATCAACAGGCAGAGCGGGAGCTGATGGGCTTGAAGCGGTGCGAGTTCATGCAGAAACACCTGGGGGAGACCTTCCCCGGCCTGATTGTCAGCGTCCAGAACTACGGCTTTTTTGTGCAGGTGGATCCCATCTTGGCGGAAGGTTTGGTGCGGGTGAGCACCCTGAAAAACGATTGGTACGAGTACCGCAAACAAGCCCTGGTGGGGCGAAAAACCCGGCGCCAGTTCCGCCTGGGGGATCGGGTGGAGGTGCAGATAAAGAACGTGGATTACTACCGTCAGCAAATTGACCTGACAGTGGTAGGCGAAGGGCGGCCCTATGAGGAGGAGGAATAAGGCGGGGATCCCTCCATCGATCGAGGGCAAAGGGGGCGGTTGTTGCGAACTCTGGCGCGGCCAAAATGGGCGATACCTGAATTATCGGGATCCCTTTTCCCAAGCGGGGGCTGAGATGTCCGCTTCCCCTGCTGTCTTCCTATACACTGTAGTAAAAAACCTGTCGAACTTCTATGCAGCCCACCAATCCCAACCAATTTACCGAGAAAGCCTGGAGCGCCATTGTCCAATCCCAAGATGTAGCTCGGCGGCACCAGCAGCAACAGTTGGAAACCGAGCACCTGCTGATCTCCCTTCTGGATCAGGAGGGAGGGCTTACCCAGACCATTTTGCAGCGGGCCGGCATCGATCCAAGGCTGGTGCGGGATAGAGTGGAGAGCTTTATCAACCAGCAGCCCAAGCTGGCGCGGGTGGATCAGCTCTACCTGGGCCGCGGCCTGGAGACCACGCTGGATCGGGCTGAAGAGTTTCGCAAAGAATACGAAGACGACTTCATTTCGGTAGAGCACTTGCTTTTGGGATCCCTGGACGATGAGCGGGTGGGCAAGCGGGTTCTAGCACCCCTAGGTTTGACCGTCGAGCGCCTCAAACCCGTTATCCAACAAGTGCGGGGCAAACAGCGGGTTACCGACAAAAACCCTGAGTCCCGCTACGAGGCCCTGGAGCGCTATGGCCGCGACTTGACCAAGGCCGCCCGCGAAGGGAAGCTGGATCCGGTGATCGGGCGGGACGACGAGATCCGCCGCGTCGTTCAGGTGCTCTCCCGCCGCACCAAAAACAACCCGGTGCTCATCGGCGAACCCGGCGTGGGGAAAACCGCCATTGTCGAAGGTCTCGCTCAACGCATCAACCGGGGAGATGTGCCGGAGTCGTTGAAAAACCGGCGGGTGATCGCCCTGGACATGGGCGCCTTGATTGCCGGCGCCAAGTACCGCGGTGAATTTGAAGACCGCCTCAAAGCTGTGCTCAAGGAGGTTACCGAATCAGAAGGGCAGATCATCCTCTTCATTGACGAGCTGCACACCGTGGTCGGGGCGGGGGCTGCCGAGGGGGCGATGGATGCCGGCAACCTGCTCAAGCCGATGCTGGCCCGGGGCGAATTGCGCTGCATTGGCGCCACCACCCTGGATGAGTACCGCAAACACATCGAAAAAGACGCCGCCCTGGAGCGCCGCTTCCAGCCGGTGTATGTGGATCAGCCCTCCGTAGAAGACACCATCTCCATCCTGCGCGGCCTCAAAGAGCGCTACGAGCTGCACCACGGGGTCAAGATCAGCGACTCGGCCTTGGTGGCGGCAGCCGTTCTCTCCAACCGCTACATCTCCGAGCGCTTTTTGCCTGACAAGGCCATCGACCTGGTGGATGAAGCGGCGGCCAAGCTCAAGATGGAGATTACCTCCAAGCCCGTTGAGCTGGACGAGATTGACCGGCGCATCATGCAACTGCAGATGGAGGAGCTCTCCCTTAAGAAGGAAGACGACCCCGCCTCCAAGGAGCGCCTGGGCAAAATTGAGCAGGAGCTGGCCAACCTGATGGAGCGGCAGCGGGAGCTGAGTGCCCGTTGGCAGATGGAAAAAGACGCCATCGAGCGGCTGCAAAGCCTCAAAGCTGAGCGGGATGCCGTCAAGCTGCAGATTGAACAGGCAGAACAAAAATATGACCTCAACCGCGCTGCCGAGCTCAAGTACGGCAAGCTGATGGAGCTGGAGCGGCAGATCCAAGAGCAGGAGGCCCACCTGGCCAAGCTGCAGGCCAACGGTGAGCCCTTGCTGCGGGAGCAGGTGACGCCCGAAGACATTGCCGAGATCGTCTCCCGCTGGACCGGGATCCCGGTCACCAGCTTGATGGAGTCGGAAAAGCAAAAGCTGCTGCGCCTGGAAGCCCACTTGCACCAGCGGGTGGTGGGCCAGGACGAAGCGGTAGCCGCCGTAGCCGCTGCCATTCGGCGGGCCCGGGCCGGCCTCAAGGATCCCAACCGACCCATCGGCTCGTTCCTGTTCATGGGGCCCACCGGCGTCGGGAAGACCGAGCTGGCTCGCGCCTTGGCGGAGTTCCTCTTCGATACCTCCGAGGCGATGGTGCGCATCGACATGTCCGAGTACATGGAGAAGCACTCTGTCTCCCGCTTGATTGGGGCTCCGCCGGGCTATGTGGGCTACGAAGAAGGGGGGCAGCTCTCGGAAGCGGTGCGGCGCCGTCCCTACTCGGTGGTGCTCTTTGACGAGGTGGAGAAAGCTCACCCCGATGTCTTCAACATCCTGCTGCAGGTGCTGGACGATGGCCGCATCACCGACTCCCAGGGGCGGACGGTGGACTTCAAGAACACCATCATCATCATGACCAGCAACATCGGCAGCGAGCTGATTCTGGAAATCGGGGGCGATGAGAGCCGCTACGAGGAGATGAAAACTCAGGTGCTGGCCATGCTGCGGCACCACTTCCGGCCGGAGTTCCTCAACCGCGTGGATGAACTCATCATCTTCCACGCCCTCACCAAAGCGCAGATTCGCCAGATCGTCAGCCTGCAGATGCGGCGGGTGGAGCAGTTGCTGGCGGATCAGCAGATTGAGATTGTCCTCACCGAAGAGGCCAAGGACTACCTGGCCGAGCTGGGCTACGATCCCGTGTTTGGGGCCCGACCCCTCAAGCGGGTCATCCAGCGGGAGATCGAAAACCCCCTCGCCACCAAGCTGCTGGAAAACGAGTTCCTGCCCGGCGACCGCATCCTGGTGGATGTGGCCAACGAGCGGCTGGTCTTCCGCAAGATTGGCTCTCAGCCCAGCCAAGAGCCGCCTGCTGCCGTAGCCGTCAGCTAAGTTGGTTAGAGGCTAATTACCTGGTCAGGTGGGTTGTCTTTTAAGGCCGCGTAGAGGTCGGGGAAGCAGCCCACCTGTACGCCTTTGACCACATTCTTGGGAACGCAATAGCCCGGCTCCTTGCGCCCCTGGCCCTTTGAGTCGCACCACTTGGGTTCCCCTTCCGCCAGGTTGCGCTCCAGGGCGCACAGGTCACACATCATCAGCAAAATCTTTTGCGCTTCGGCAATCTTGGCCAGGCGCTCGCCAATGGGATCCCCCTGCCGCAAGACAAAGCAGTTGTCGTCAAAAAAGAACATGCCCACCACTTCCGCGCCGTGTACCCCCGCTTCTAGCTGCGGCAGGATCATCTGGCCCAGCTTGTAGGTGCCGCCGCGAGGAGTGATGAAGACGTAGGCAACTTTCATGGCCGCTCCTTAGGTGTTTTCCAACTTGATTATCATCGATTATCGCTTTCAAAGTAGCACAGCTTACTGAAAGGGCGTAAGACACTCCCCAAGCATTCCTCGCCACTATCCTCGCCCCCAGCCCCTCTCCCAGCCCTCACCCCCGGCCCCTCTCCCAGAGGGAGAGGGGAGTTAGAGCGGCGCGTTCGCGACAGCGTTGCGTAGCAATAACGACGTAACGAACCGTTTCATTGCTATTTGAAATGACTATAAGACTATAAACTGAGATGGGATCTGGAGCTCTGCTCCTCTTGCCTAGGCAGGGAGAAGCCGAAGCAGCTCAGTGTTCAACCGCCATCTTGAAAGGTTTGAACAGGTGCAACCTCGAAGGGGATCCCCCTAGCGCCGAAAGGTTAGCGCCTGGCCGCGCACCGAGGGATCCACCTGACCGTTTTGAAAGGCGATCTGCCCGCCCACAATTGTGAGCAGCGGCCAGCCCACCAGTTCCCAGCCCTCAAACGGGCTCCAGCCGCATTTGGTGAGCAGCTCTTCCCGGCGCACCGGCTGAGGCGTGTGGCGATCCACCAATACTAGATCGGCATCGTAGCCCACCTGCAGCCGCCCCTTGTTGGGGATCCCGTAGAGGCGGGCCGGCGCCTCGCACATCCACTGCACCACCTGGCGCAGGGTACAGCGGCCCTGCTGGGCTGCGGTCAGCATCAGGGGCAAGGCCGTCTCCACACCGGGCATGCCAGAGGGGGAGTGGGGGTAGGGCTGGGCCTTTTCGGCCAGGGTGTGGGGGGCATGGTCGGTGGCGATGCAATCAAGGATGCCGTCGTGTAGCCCCTGCCAGAGCTGGTTCAGGTTAGCCGGATCCCGCAGCGGCGGGTTCATCTGGACGAGGGATCCCAGGCGGGCGTAGTCGGCGGTGCTGAGCAGCAGGTGCTGAGGGGTGACCTCGGCGCTAACCCAGGCGGGTTTGTGCTGGCGCAGCAGCTCCACCTCCAGGCCGGTGGAGAGGTGCAAAATGTGCAGGCGGTGGCGGTAGCGGGTGGCCAAGTCCAAAGCCCGTTGCGAGGCAATCAGCGCGGCCTCTTCATCCTGAATCAGGGAGTGAACCGCCACATCTGTACGTTCGGCAAAGAGGGCCCGCCGGGCTTGAATCCGCGAGTGATCTTCAGCGTGGACGGCGATAACAAAATTGGGATCCGTCTCGGCAAAGATCCGCTCTAATGCCGCTTGGTCATCCACCAGCAAGGGGCCATGCATGGATCCCATGAAGATCTTGATGCCGCAAGCCCCTTGCACTGTTTGCAGCTCTTTGAGGTTATCGGCGGTGGCCCCGATGAAAAAGCCGTAGTTGACCACGCACTTGCTGGCGGCCCGGGCCAACTTGTCATCCAGCGTTGCCTGGTCGATCGTCAGCGGATCCGTATTGGGCATCTCCAGAAAGCTGGTTACCCCACCGCGAGCGCAGGCCCAGGATCCCGTCTGTAGGTCTTCTTTGTGCTCCCGGCCCGGCTCGCGAAAGTGAACCTGGGGGTCGATCACCCCCGGCATGAGGGTATGGCCCTCCGCGTCGATAACCCTAGCCACCCTTTTTGCCGAGAGACTCTGGCCGATTTGGGCAATGCGCCCCTCCCGCACCAGCACATCTCCCGGCCAGGGATCCCCTTCCGGCACCAATAGCTCCGCATTGCGGATCAGCAGACTGTCAGACAAAGCGCCCCCGAGACAACGCTAATTTCCCAGCCAGAATATTCAGAATACTTTATCAAAATACCTTGGAAGACTGGCCGCCAATCCGGCACCTCACTTCCGACTCCGCGCTGTCGCGACAGCGCAAAAGGGCTTTGACTTGACATCCCCTCCACGGCTGCGGCTGGCTTCCAGGCAAAGGTCTAGACGGCTCTTTCTGGTAATCTAAGTTGGGGGGTCTAAGATCGGTAGGTGTTGCCCAGTTTCCCTTGCTCCATTCTCTCTTTGCCTGGGGCTGTAGCTCAGATGGATAGAGCAAGCGCCTCCTAAGCGCTAGGTCGGCGGTTCAAATCCGCCCAGTCCCGTCTAAGTGAGTAGCTACTAGCTCCTCCAAGCTGGTGGTAGGATGTAGTCTACTGCCGGTTCTGACGGGGATCAGCCGTCAGAGGCAACGGGGAAAGTGCAGTGAGAATCTGCCGCTGTCCCGCAGCTGTGAGCCGGTTTTGGATCGGGGATCCCTAGTTGTTGTTGCAAAAGCCCTTGACGACGCAAGCCAGCCCCTCCAAAACTGAGCAAGTCAGAATGCCCGCCGGCGGTTTTTCCCCAGTTCACCATATCTGCGAGGTACAGATATGCTTCCCATTTTGACGTTGGCCCGTTCCCGTCCCGAAGTTTTTTCATCAGCCTGCTTACGGATTTTCGACGCTCTTGGAGCGTAGGCACTAAGTCAAAAGCGCGGACAAGAGAGCTAAGCAGTTGGCTCAGGGGCGGCTAACTCTTGGAGGACGTTTTCTTGCTTTGGTTGCGCAAAAGAGTCCTCTAAGCACCCTCCTGTGCCGAGTGGGCCAGCCGATAGGTTGAGGAACGCCTTGACAGCTCCAGCAGGTTTCCTGGCCTAGAGAAAACCTTCTGCCGGGATCCCACCGATAGGCATGTCGGCGGCCATTTCTTGCTGCCTAGGTTGGATGACAACCGGCTGTACAAAGCCAACTGGCGGCAACCTCCATTTACCGAATTCAGTTCAGGAGACAGTACCTTATGGCCATCGAAACCCAAACCCTCGGCTATGCCCGCATGGGCAAGCGCCGCGAGCTGAAGAAAGCGCTGGAAGCCTTTTGGAGCGGCACCCTGGAGGCGGAGGCCTTGTCAGCAACGCTCCAGGAGCTGGAGGCACAGGTCTGGGGGGTACAGCTTCAGGCTGGCATCGACCACATTGCAGTAGGAGATCAAACCCTCTACGACCATGTTTTGGACTGGGCCACCTGGCTGGGGCTGATTCCCTCCCGGTTTCAGAGCTTATCAGGCCTGGAGCGCTACTTTGCCATGGCGCGGGGACGGGAGGGCCTGCCCGCCTTGGAAATGACCAAGTGGTTCGACACCAACTACCACTACCTGGTGCCGGAAATTGAGGCCGACGCGATCCCTCAGGCCCATTTCGATGACTTCCTGGCCACAGTGCGGCGGGCGCAAGGGATCCTAGGAAACCGCACCAGCCCTGTCCTCCTCAGTCCGGTTACCCTTCTTGCTCTAAGCCAGCGCTCTGGCGAGTTGCGGGGAGATCTGGAGAAGCTGCTTCCTCTCTACGAGGAGCTGCTGCAGGAGCTGCAGCGACTGGGAATCCGGGAAGTGCAAGTCCATGAGCCCATCTTGGTGACGAGCGAAGGCGACAGTCTCCGGGAAGCGGTGGAGCAGACCTACCGCCGGCTGGCTCGGTTGGGGATCCCTGTCCACTTGGTTACCTACTTTGACGACTTGGGGGAGACTTACCCCTGGGTGGTGGAGCTGCCGCTAGCCGGCCTCAGCCTCGACTTCACCCGCGGCCACAACCTGGAACTGGTCAGAGCCCACGGCTTCCCCGCCGATAAGATCCTAGGGGCGGGGGTAGTGGACGGGCGCAACGTCTGGCAGATCCAGCCCAAGGCCGTTCTGGCCACTCTGCAAGAGCTGCAAGCCCTAGCCCCCAACCTGCGGGTGCAGCCTTCTTGCTCGCTCCAGTTTGTGCCCCACGACGCTGCTCTGGAAACCCACCTGCCAGAGCCTTTGCGCAATGTTCTCAGCTTTGCCGAGCAGAAGCTGGCCGAAGTGGTTCTGCTCGCTCGCACCCTCAACGGCGAAGACACCGCTGCCCAGCAGAACAAGCTGGAACAGCAGTGGCAGGCCTTCCAGGACTTCAATCCCCCCAACCTTGCGGTGCACCAGGCCTTGGCCAACCTGACGGCGCAGGACTTTCAGCGCTCCCTTCCCTACGAGCAGCGTATAGGCCGGCAGGTCAAGCTGCCACCGCTGCCCACTACCACCATCGGTTCTTTTCCCCAAACCCCCGAAGTCCGGCAGTGGCGGGTCAAGTACAAAAAGGGCGAGATCTCCCAGGCCGAATACGAGGCCGCTATCGACGCCGAAATTGCTAGGTGCATCCGCATTCAAGAAGAAATTGGCCTGGATGTGCTGGTGCATGGCGAGTTCGAGCGCACCGACATGGTGGAATACTTTGCCCAGCAACTGCAGGGCTTTGCCTTTACCGAGCACGGCTGGGTGCAGAGCTATGGCAGCCGCTGCGTGCGTCCCCCCATTCTCTATGGCGATGTGTCTCGCCCTTGCTCCATGACGGTGCGGGAGTTTAAGGTGGCCCAATCTCTAACCCAAAAGCCGGTTAAGGGGATGCTCACCGGGCCGGTAACCATGCTCAACTGGTCCTTCCCCCGCGTTGACCTTTCCCGCCGCGAGCAAGCCTTGCAAATTGCCTTGGCCCTGCGGGCAGAGGTGGCCGACTTAGAAGCTGCCGGAGCCGTAATGGTACAGGTGGACGAGCCAGCGCTGCGGGAGGGTCTACCCTTGAAAAAAGAGCGCTGGCCGGAGTACTTAAGCTGGGCGGTGGAGGCCTTCCGACTGGCTACCGCTGGGGCCAAGCCCGAAACCCAGATCCACACTCACATGTGCTACTCGGAGTTCGGGGACATCATCGAGCACATCGAGCGGCTGGACGCCGACGTTCTCTCGATCGAAAACAGCCGCAGCAGCAACAAAACCTTGCTGCAGATCGCCCAAGCGGGCTATCGCCACCAGGTGGGCAACGGCGTTTACGACGTCCACAGCCCGGCGGTGCCCGACACCGAGCAGATTCTCCAGCAACTGCGCCTGGGAGTGGCCCACTTGCCGCTAGAACAAACCTGGGTCAACCCCGACTGCGGCCTAAAAACCCGCCGCTGGGAGGAGGTGATCCCTGCCCTGAGGAACATGGTGGCAGCCACTCAGCGCCTAAGGGAGGAGCTCCAGGCCACCTAGCCCCCGGCGAGATCCCTCAGGCCAACGCTCCCTCCGCCGGCAACCGACCATTTGGGGCTACGACAGCCCGCCTGGCGGCTGGCCAATAGGGCAAGATGGAATTGTCTCGTCACTCCGCTGGATCGACAGACCCAGGGAGGGATCCCTTGCTTGCCCCCTTGCCACCGAAGGAACGATAATCGTCGTCGTCTCCAGCCATATTGACATCATTCTGATGAATCCGACACTTTGGGTTTTTTGGGGCCTAGTCCTGCTGCTGGCCGTGGGCCTGGCAGCCTACCTGCTAACCGCCCGCAAGTACCGATCTCCTGAATCGGTAGCCCGCGCCTACGACGAGTGGACCCGCGATGGGATCCTGGAGTTCTACTGGGGCGAGCACATTCACCTCGGCCACTACGGATCCCCGCCGCGGCGGAAGAACTTCATCCAAGCCAAGTACGACTTTGTCCACGAGATGGTGCGCTGGGGCGGGCTGGATCGGCTGCCACCGGGGACGACGGTGCTGGATGTAGGTTGCGGCATCGGCGGTAGTTGTCGCCTCTTGGCCCGCGACTACGGCTTTGTCGTAACCGGCATCACCATCAGCCCGCAGCAGGTGCAGCGGGCCCAAGAGCTCACCCCCCCCGATCTCCCCGTCCGGTTTCAGGTAGCGGATGCCCTCAATCTGCCCTTTCCCGACGCCAGCTTTGATGTGGTCTGGTCCATCGAAGCGGGGCCCCACATGCCGGACAAGGCCCGCTACGCCAGCGAGATGCTGCGGGTGCTCAAGCCGGGAGGCATCTTGGTAGTGGCGGACTGGAACCAGCGGGACGACCGTCAAAAGCCCCTCAACTTCTGGGAGCGGCTGGTGATGCGGCAGTTGTTGGATCAGTGGTCGCACCCCGCTTTTTCCAGCATCGAGGGGTTTGCTGAACAGTTGCAAGCCACCGGGCTGGTGGAAGGGCAGGTGGAAACCGCCGACTGGACGCAAGAGACCCTTCCTTCTTGGCTGGATTCCATCTGGCAGGGCATTGTCCGTCCCGAGGGCTTGCTGAAGTTTGGCTTGGTAGGCTTGATTAAGTCGCTGCGGGAGGTGCCCACCTTCTTGCTCATGCGCCTG
Organism: Synechococcus sp. H60.1; assembly: GCF_047462335.1. Lineage (NCBI taxonomy): Bacteria > Bacillati > Cyanobacteriota > Cyanophyceae > Synechococcales > Synechococcaceae > Synechococcus > Synechococcus sp. H60.1. The sequence goes on along the minus strand of NZ_JANSJA010000052.1, from coordinate 19,506 downwards.
GCCTTCGGCACTGGCCTCTGCCGCTTTGGCATGTTCCGGGCGGTGCGGGCCGCCACGCCGGCAAACTCCGCCTCCCCAGAAGTAGTTGGCTACAGCACCCAATAAAAGACAATGACGCTCCTTGCTCCCCCTCCGGAGACTCTGGACGCCCTCTACGACGTGATCATCGTTGGCGGCGGCATTGCGGGCTTAACCCTAGCTTGTGCCCTGCAGGGATCCGGCCTGCGCTTGGCCCTCATTGAGGCCCAGTCGGCTGAGGCAGTCAGGCAGCGCCCCTTGGCCTATGCCCTTTCGCCGCTCTCGATCCGCATCTTTCGGGCCATCGGGGTGTGGGAGGCGCTGGCTCCCCACATCACACCCTTTGCCCAGGTGATTCTGACCGACGCCAACGCTCCCCAGCGGGTGACGTTTAGGCCGGAGGATGTGGGGGAAACGGCAGTTTTCTACTGTGGTGAACATGGCTGGCTGCAGCAGATGCTCCAGGAGCGGGTGGCTGCGGATCCCCAGATCACCTGCTACTACGAAGCCAGGGTGGAGAGGGTCACTTATGGAAAGGCCGCGGCTGAGGTGGAGCTGGAAACGACCCAAGGCCGACGCCGGCTGGCCGCCTCCCTGGTGGTGGCTGCTGACGGCCTGCGCTCCCAGGTGCGCCAGGGGGCAGGGATCCCTAGCGACGGCTGGGACTACTGGCAGTCGTGTATCACCGCCCTGGTGGCCCCTGCCCAAGATCACCAAAACATTGCCTACGAACGCTTCTGGCCTGCTGGCCCCTTCGCCATCCTGCCCCTGCCCGGCAATCGCTGCCAAGTGGTCTGGATCCTGCCCCATGAGCAGGCCAAGGCTACCCTGGCGCTCCCCCAGGCTGACTTCTTGGCCGAGATGCAGCGCTACTACGGCGTCCAGGGCGGCTGCCTTACCTTGCTGAACCCGCCCCAAGTCTTCCCGGCCCGTCTGCGCCAGAGCCGCCGCTACTATCAGCACCGCCTGGCCTTGGTGGGGGATGCAGCTCACCACTGCCATCCCGTGGCGGGCCAAGGGCTAAACCTCGGTATCCGCGATGCCGCTGCCTTGGCTCAGGTACTGCTGGAGGCTTACAGACGGCACGAGGATCTGGGAGATGTCAAAGTCCTGTGCCGCTACGGCCGCCGGCGCCGCTGGGAAAACTGGCTGGTGCTACTCTTCACAGATTTACTTACCCGCACTTTCTCCAACTCCTACTGGCCCCTAGTGGTCTTGCGGCGCTTGGTCTTGCAAGGAATGATCCTCTTCCCACCGCTGCGGCGCTTTTTGCTGCGCCTGATGACTGGCCTCTGGGGAAGCTCTCCCTACAGCCCCAGTTCCTCCTTGGCCTTTTGAGCTGCCCAAAGCACCTCCGCATCGGCGGCCTGGGACCAGTCGGGATCGGCGATCTGGGCGTAGAACTTTTCGTCATAGGGTCGGGTTTGCACCACCACCGGCATAGGTACGGCATGGCCGAGAACCAGAGCCTGCTGTTTGGAATCCAACTTGGCCAGCACCGTTTTCAAGTTCTGGCTGCCCGCTACCCCAGTAAAGACAGCGTCGATATCCTGCTCGTCGTTGAGGAGGGCCGTGATGCGGGTGCCCAACTGCGACATCACCTCGCTGTCGATACTGGAAGGGCGCTGATCCACCACCAGCAGTGTCACAAAGTACTTGCGCATCTCGCGGGCAATAGTGCCGAAAATGGTCTGCTTGGCCGCCCGCGGATCCAGAAAGCGGTGCGCTTCCTCGATGGTGATGCACAGTTGCCGGGGCCGGTCGAGGGGATTTTTGGACTGCAGGTACCGCTCTGTCTGCTGCACATAGGCCTGGTGGATGCGGCGGGTGATGACGTTGGCTGCCAACATGTAGGAGAGCAGGTTGGACTGGGATCCGAACTCGATGACCACGTGGATGCCGCGGCTGAGGGCCTCCAAGATCTCGCCAATGTAGTTGTGGGGCAAGCTGTTGCGGATGTACTTGAGGTCGTCGAGGCGGGTCAGCTTGCGCTGCAGGGCCAGGATCGAGGCCTTGTTGCCCATCTTCTGTTCGCAAAACTCTTGAACCTCGGCGTTGGAGAGGCTCAAGAGCCGGCTGATCCAGTCGCGGCCAAACTCGTTGCGCAGGATAATGGCGTTTTCCAGGCTGGCCTCGGAGAGGTTGAGCTCCTCCGCCAACAGGGCCAGATCTTCCACCTCGATCTGGTTGTAGGCAATAAACAGTTCGCGGGCATCCCGCACCCCTCGCCGCCGGGTGGAATCGGGATCCAAGGTATAGATTTGTACCTGGCCGGGGAAGAGCTGCCGCAGCCCCTTGACAGTGGTGGCCTGCCTATCCTCGCTGGCCGCCTCCCAGCCATACTCAGAGTGCATATCAAAAATTAGGTTCACCGCCGCCCGTTTGCGGATGATGCCCGCCAGGAGCAGGCGGGCCAGGAAGGATTTGCCGGTGCCGGACTTGCCGAAAATGCCGTTGCTGCGCTCCACCCAGCGATCCAAATCCAGACAAATGGGCACCGCCATGTCCAGAGGCTGACCGATGGCAAAGTTGCGCCGAGTTGGATCCTCTTCCCAGCCAAAGACGGTGCGAAAGTCCAGCTCCCGCGCTTCGTACACCTGGGAAAAGTGGGCCGGCACTGTTTTCACCGGCAGCAGCTCCATCGCCTCAGCACCAGGAAGGGCTGGGCCGCCATCTTCTAGCCGGTTGGGATCAATGAGGGGGTACAGCCTTTCCCCTTCCGTCTGCCGCGGCACCAACATCAGCATTGGCGTGAGGGCGATAACCCCGTAGGTGCCGGTACCCGCCAGCACCTCCTGCAGCAGGGTCTCTTCCGGGCGGGGGGGGTTGACCAGGATCTGGGGGTTGCTGGTTGCTAACGTAACGTCGGTGAGCAGGCCAAAGAAGCGGTGGCGCTCCCCTTGAATGACCACAAACTTGCCCACCCGCAGGTCTTCTACCGAAACGCCAGGGTTGAGGCGAGCTTCCAAGCCCCGACTCAGGGATCCCTGAATCACCGTGGCCAAAGGTTGGGAAGCGGTCATGGCGGTGAGACTAGTTCTGGGCACGGGCGCTGGTGCGGGGGGCGCCATCCTGCACGATCCAGGTGCGGACGATCTCCACCTCCTCCGGCGTCCAAAAGCCCAGACGGGAGAGGGGCAGCCCGCGGGCCTGGATGTAGGCGATCTCCGGGGATCCGCCGCGGGCCTGAGAGCGGTTGGGATTGTTGGCGTTGAGAATGGTGGCGTGGCGGCGCGTCCAGCGGGGATCGATCAACTCGCTCTTGGGATCCCCTGGCTTGACGTAGGCCAGAACCGCCTCGTAGCTATCCAGCAACTGGGTGCGCTGTCGCCCCGCCGGCTGGTGACAGCCGACACAACTGGCCTCCAGCAGCGGTTTGATGTCCCGCTCGTAGGTAAACTGCGGCTCGGTGCGAAAGCGCAGTTGGATAGCCTGCTCCAGCGGCAGCCCCTCTTGGGGGGCAATCGTAAGGATGTAGTCGGTGCTGAAGCGCAAGGGATCTCGAGGCTTAAGCAACAACTCGTCTCCCTGCACGTCGAAAATAACCGCTGCCGGCGGCTCCAACTGAACCGCCAGCCGTTGTAGATTGGGATCCAGCGGCCGATCGAATTGCAGCCGAATGACTCCATCTATCAAAACATCCTGCTGTTCAGGGGCAGGTTGAGAAGAGACCCACTGTAAAGACGCATTCGACTGGGACCAAACCCGCGGATGAGACCCGCTGATAAAGAACATTGCTGCCAACAACAACAGCCCCGCCCAAGTTTGCCAGCGGCGAGCCAGGTTCTGTGCAGTTGAAGTGTACATTGCCGCCGCCCTCATGAACTTTAACTTTTGTCAGAATAACGAAGCCCTCTGTGCTTTAGCCATCAATTGATACCTATTGATACAGACAGCTAGGGATCCTCAACGAATACGAGGATCCCTTGTCTGCCTAAAAGCAGTGTGACGATGGAGGGAAAGAAGCATCTCGCCCTTCCCTAACCATCGAGGGCTTTACCCAAGCTGAAACGCTGTTATCAGCAGAGAGAACCTCGACAAGGCAGGCGACAGGAAATCAGTCGATGCGCTCTAGCTTGATGTTGTGGTGGCCCAACTTGATCTCGAACTGATCCCCGGGCTTGAGGCCCATCTTCTTAGTGTAGGCAGCTCCGATGAGGAGGTTGCCATTCTTGTGAACCGAAACGCGGTAAGTCGGAGCCCGACCGCGGGAACCGTTCTCATCACTAGCATCGAGATCCACACCGACTGCCTTCAGCAAGGCGTTGTTGAACTGCATCAGATTCACTCGCTCCTGACCATTCTTGGTATAGGTGACGTAGCCACAGGCGCGAGCTTTTTCCTTGCGATCCGCATTTCCCATCGAAGTTACCTTGTCGAGGAGCTCTTGGCCAGTGAGTGGTTTTGGTTTACCGGTCGTAGTCATATCAAGATGGTTCAAGGACAACAGTTAGTGTAGCCAAAAACAAATAGCGATTGCAATAGAGTTGCCTTCAACTCTTTCTTATTAGAGGGGATAAGTTCGGCAACCGGAATGGGATCTGAAGAGGCGAGTGCGCAAAACAGCGGTAGTGAATTCCCTCTGCGGAACAGAACCTGTAGAGTCGAGGTCGGACTTTCGCAAAGAGGGGTTCTCCCCAGGCAAGCCATAGGCTCGTAAGTGCTGTTCTCAGCGGGCTTTGCAGCCCGAGCGCTAGCACCTTTGGGCGAGGGATTCCTGTTGGGTCACTGGTAGGAGGCAAAAGCAGGGAAACTGGAAACAAGGCTGTTTGAGTGTTCTCTGGTATGGATCCCTTCTGGTCGGGGCGGCGTCTGCTGGTTGGGGTGAGTGGGGGAATTGCTGCCTACAAAACGGCGGCTTTGGTATCTGCTCTGGCCCAGCAGGGGGCAGAGGTGAGGGTGGTTTTGACGAAAGCTGCAGAACAGTTTATCTCCCCGCTGACATTTGCCACCGTGTCTCGCCAGCCAGCTTTTACAGATGCCGAGTTTTGGCAAGCCACGCGGGGACGACCGCTGCACATCGAGCTGGGGGAATGGGCCGAAGCTTGTCTCATTGCCCCCTTATCGGCCAACACCTTGGGCAAGGTGGCCCAGGGGCTGGCGGACAATTTGCTCACCAATGTGGTTTTGGCTTGCCACTGTCCGGTGGCCCTGGCACCGGCCATGAATACTCACATGTGGAAGGCTGAAGCAGTGGCCGAGAATTGGCAGCGGCTGCAGCGGGATCCCCGCTTTTGGGCCTTGCCCACTGCCAGTGGCCGCCTGGCCTGTGATGCGGTGGGGGAAGGGCGTATGTTGGAGCCAGAGGCGCTGCAGGAGTATGTGCGGGCTCTGCTCTGGACAGGGGGAAAAAAAGACTGGCAGGGTAAGCGGCTATTGGTGACGGCGGGGGGAACGCGCGAGCCCATTGACGCGGTGCGTTTTATCGGCAACCCGGCCAGTGGGCGGATGGGGGTGGCGCTGGCGGTGGCAGCCGCCTGCCGGGGGGCCAACGTCACGCTGGTGCATGGGCCGCTGGGGATCTCCTTTGATCCAGCACCCTTCGCCATTCGGGCCGTGCCGGTGGAGACGGCAGCCCAACTGGAGAGAGTTTTGCAGGCGGAGTTTCCCCAGGCCGATCTCTTGTGGATGGCTGCCGCTGTGGGGGATGTTCGCCCCGCCCAGGTTTACGCGGGGAAGCTGCCAAAAGGCGAACTGCCCCAGATGCTGCCCTTAGAACCCGTCCCTGACCTGGTGGCAGCTTTGGCCCGCCACAGACGTGCTGGCCAGCGCCTCATCGGCTTTGCCGCCCAAAGTGGGGATCCCCTCCCCCCGGCCAAGGAGAAGCTGCAGCAGAAAGGGCTGGATGCCATTGTGGCTAACCCCATCGACCAACCGGACAGTGGCTTTGGCAGCAGCCACAACCAAGGCTACTGGATCCCGCGGCAGGGCAGCCCGGAACTGCTCCCGTTGACCACCAAACCGGCCCTGGCTCACCGGCTGCTGGATCTGGCCCTGCACCTGGGCTGACTTCCATACCGCGATAACGCTCCCGGCCAAAATCAGGTACCTTTGAGGCTAAGCGCAGAGGGATCCGATGGCGATCATCGTTTTGAAAGCCTGGTATTTGGATTCGGTGTTGTCTGCCTCCCAAGTTCAACAGCGAGCCCCTGACTTGCGCCTAAGCCGTACTGGCCTGCTGAAAACGGCGATGCGAGCCGATTTCCTCGACGATGTGGAGCAGGTGAAGGCCTCTGTCTGGTGGCAACGCTACTTGGAAGGGGAGCTGGTGGAGTTTTACATCGAGGGCAGCGGTGCCTATAGCATCTCCAACCTCGATCTGATCAGCCGCGAGATCTACTTCAACAAGCGGGCCACCCTGAACATGACGGAGCCGGCCATCTACTTCTGCGGCCAAGCGGATTATCCCGACTCCAGCGCCACGCTGCACCAAGCGTTGCAGGCGGTGGTGGAGACCATTAACCGCCATCACCAGCCGGTTCTGCCGCTGCAACTGCAGGGATCCCCGCCCGCTGACAGCGAGACACCTCTAATCGACGCAGCGCTGATTCGCAAGCTCAAGCATGCGCTGCTGGTGGTGGCCGATGTCACCCCGGTGCAGGTGAATGGCCGAGGGCGCCCCTTGCCCAGTCCCCAGGTCTGTCTGGAGTTGGGCTATGCCCTGCAAGCGAAGCGCCCCGAGCAACTGCTGCTGGTGCAACTGCCCCGGGACGGCATCGAGGGATCCTTCCCCTTCGGGGTGGAGGGCAGCAGCTTTTTGAAAATCGGCGATCCGCAGCGCCTGCTGGATCAACTGGAAGCTGAGATCCTCCGCCTGCTGCAGCGCCATCGAGTCATCTCCCTCTAATGGCAGCACCTACCCAAGCCTCCCTGGCAGCAGCTAGACTGCTTTGGAGGGCCGCCTGCTCTGTCCATCGACCTAAAGGCGGCTCTTGTCTTGGGCAGAGCCTTCTTTCCCCACAGTCAGACGGCTGCAGCCGCCGCCACACTTCGGAAACTCTCTATCAGCCTCTACTTCCCTGGAACTATGACCCTGGCCGATGCAAATTCTCTGGGTTCTCCGGATCGCTCTGCAGCAGGTTGGCAGAGAGGTTTGAACGGCCTGATGTTCCTGCTGCTGGCGGGAGTTCCTCTATCTTGGGTGGGGCACTTCCGAGGCTGGGATCCCAATTGGGTCTTCCTCTGTGCCGCTTTGGCAGTGGTGGCCTTGGCCAAGTTTATCGGTCAGGCCACGGAGGAAATCGCTGCCTTGACCGGGCCGACCATCGGGGGGCTGATCAACGCCACCTTTGGCAACGCCACCGAGCTAATCATTGGCCTGGTGGCGCTGCGGGCAGGGCTGGTGGAGGTGGTGAAAGCCTCGATCACCGGCTCGATCATCAGCAACCTGCTGCTGGTGGCCGGGCTGGCCATGTTTTTGGGCGGCATCAAGTTTCGCGAGCAAAGCTTTCGGCCCGAGGTGGCCCGCATGAACGCCTCGGTGATGAACCTGGCGGTGGTGGCCCTGATCTTGCCCAGCGTGGTGACCTATGCCGACGCCAACTTGGGAGCGCTCTCCATCCAAGAGCTCTCCACGGCGGTGGCCTTGGTGCTGATCGGGGTTTATGGCCTCACTTTGCTGTTTTCCCTCAAAACCCACAGCTACCTTTACACCATTCACGAGGCAGAAGCGGCAGAACATGAAGCCGCTGCCCGCCTTGCTCCCAATCCAGTTTTGCAGGCAGAAGGATCCATTCCCCAGGTGTTGACGGCCCCGCCCGAGCAGCCTGGGCTATGGCCTTGGGTGTTGGCCCTTTTGGGGCTGACGGTGTTGGTGGCTCTTGAGTCGGAGTTGCTGGTGGACACCTTGGAGGCTGCCCTAGAACGCTTGCACATGACACCGCTGTTTATGGGGGTGATCTTGTTGCCGATCATCGGCAATGCAGCCGAACATGCGACGGCAATCACGGTGGCCATGAAAGACAAGATGGATCTCTCCTTTTCAGTATCTCTGGGCTCGACGATGCAAATTGCCCTGTTCGTGGCGCCCCTGCTGGTGCTGGCCGGCGACCTGCTGGGCCAGCCGATGAACTTTAACTTCGGCACAGTGGAGCTGGTGGCGATCGCCGTCTCGGTGTTGCTGGTCAACTCCGTCAGCAGCGACGGCCGCTCCAACTGGCTGGAGGGGCTGTTGCTCTTGGCCACCTATGCCATTCTCGGCATTGCTTTCTTCTTCTTAGATTAATGGGAAGAACTTCAGCATCGGCTCATGCCGCACAATCTGCAAGCTTCAAGTAGATCGAGGCGGAGAACAGCGGGATCCCTGCTTTGGCCGCTCCTTTTCGGCACGTCCCTCGCCCTATCCCCGGCCATCGAGCCGGCATGGGGTCAGGAAACTTCTCAAAACAACGGCACCGCCTCCAACCGGCCTTTGCTCAACCCCTTACATGCTCTGGAAGAGTTGCGGCAGGCGCTCAGCCTGCCCACCGCCTCCATCCAAACGGAGGCCGTGACGCTGGATGGACGGCGGCTGTTTTTGGTCGCCGCACCGCAGGGGGATCCCGGCAGCGTGCCGCCGGTGTCGCAGCGGGCACGCTCCATCGAACAAACCCTGCGCCAGTTGGCCCAGTCGGGCTTCGACCCAGAAACGTTGCAGGTGGAGGTCGTCCTCGACAGCCAAACCAACCAGCCGGTGATCCGGGTGAATGGGCGACATTTGATGACCATCACCTCTCTGGACGCTCAGCTTCAGGGCAGCCAGCCGATGGATTGGGCTGAACAGGTGGCGGGCATTGTCGAGGAGGCCCTGCGCACCTGGCAGCGGGAACGGCAGCCTCAATTTTTGCGCCGCCAAGCCCTGATAGCCCTCGCCATTCTGGCAGCAGCGGGGAGCCTGAGCCGGCTTTGTCAGCGAGAACGACGACGGCTGCAGCAAAAACGCGATGCCCTGCAGGCGGAGTACCAGGCCATCCAAGCAGAGGTGCAGGAGCGCCTCCAGGGGGAGCCGGGCGCGGATCCCGTCTTGGTTGAACAACAGGCAGGGCGCAAACGGCAGGCATCCTATTTGGAGCTGCAAATTCGTCTGCTGCGCCTGGTGCAGGTTGGCCTGTGGACGGGCGGCGTTGGGGTGAGTTTGGGCCTTTTCCCCCAAACACGCCCCTTGCAAACGTTTCTCCTGGTCTCGCTGCGCGGCCCTCTGCTGCGCTTGGCAGGGGTGGGCCTGGCGACTTACGGCAGTGTTTGGCTGAGCAGCCTGCTGCTGGACGGCCTCTTCGCCGCCTTGCGCCAAGAGCAGTGGCAAAATGCCCCCACCTATCGCCTCAGCAAACGCCTCAGCACCTTCGCCAGTGTCTCCAAAGGAGTGACAGCCACCGCGCTGGTTTTGCTGGGATCCCTGGTCGGCTTGGCCTCAGTGGGGGTGAATATCGGCCCTTTGGTGGCCAGCCTGGGCTTCATCGGGCTGGGGATTTCCCTGGCTGCCCAGGATTTGATCAAAGACGTGATCAACGGGCTGTTGATTTTGCTGGAAGACCAATTTGCCGAAGGAGATGTGATCGTGGTAGACGGGCGGAGCGGCCTGGTGGAACACATGGATCTGCGGCTAACCCAGTTGCGCAACACCGAAGGCAGCCTGATCTCCATTCCCAACAGCGCCATTCGGGTGGTGGAGAACCTCTCCAACGGCTGGTCGCGGGTGGATTTGGGGATCGTGATCGCCTACGAAAACGACCTGGAACAGGCGATCCGCATCACCGAGCAGGTGGCGCTCCAGATGTACCGGGAGCCGGCTTGGCGGGACAAAATCCTCGAGCCCCCCGAGATGCACGGCGTCGATGACCTGGGGGAGCGGGGGATCACCCTGCGCATCTGGATCAAAGTGCAGCCCCTACAGCAGTGGCGGGTGGCGCGGGAATATCGCCGTCGCCTCAAGCATGCCTTCGACCAAGCCGGGATCCGGATTCCGTTTCCGCAACAAACCCTCTGGTTCCACAGCCCCTTGGAGATGCGCATCCAGGGCCTCAGCCCAGAGGAGACCCACCGCCTGCTGCGCCTGATGGAGTCGCGGCTCGAGGCCCGTCCACGGGAAAGAGATCCTGACCCAGAAGACCTCACAGACCAGGTTCCTGCCGAGGGTCTTCATCGCCCTTAGCCGCCCAGCCGGCCTGCAGTTGCGACAGGGCCAAAGCTACTCGTCGCCGATGATTTCCGGCTCGGTCAGTTCATCCGACATCTCGATGATGGCGCGGCGAATGGGCTTCATCCAGCCCTCTTCCACATCGTTGGGATCATCGTAGCGGCGACGCTTGGCCCGATTGGCCACCTGCACCGTGATGCGATAGCGGTTTTTGGAAGCGTTAATTAACGCCTCTACCCGACGCATCAGCTCGTCGTTGTCGATGCCCAAGTGAGGGTTGCGCAAGGTCATTGTCGGAGTCCTGCCTTGTCGGTTTTGTTACCAAGTGACCTTTTATCCTAGCAAACCTCTCGGCAGCTCATAAGGGCATCAGCCTAGCCCAGGGTGAGGGATCCCCAATCAAAACCAACGTCCCACCGACTTGCGCACCGCAATCAAGCTGCTGCTGGTGCCCAGAAAAACCCCCATCCCCAGCAACAGCAGCAGCAGAAACCAAAACTCTCCCTGGCCGGGATCGGCCTGCACTACCTTGAGGAAGGGCAGCGCAATCAACCGATCCAGCGCCTCCTGCAGCAACTGTCGGGATCCCAGAACCAAGCCCCAAGCTCCTAGCGCGCTGACTACCCCGAACAGGCAGCCCTGCAAAATAAAGGGCAAGTAAATCCAGGTCGCCGTCGCCCCCACCAGTTGCATCACCTCAATCTCCCGGCGCCGCGCCATGACAACCAGGCGAATGGTGGTGGTGATCACAGCCACTGCTGTCAGGGCCAACACCCCGGTGATGCTCAGGGATCCCAGACGTAGCACCTCCTGGATTTGGGCCAGTTGCTCCACAATGCGGCTGCCGTAGTACACCTCGTCTACCCCTTCCAATTGGCGAATCTGTGCCGCCACCTCCCCCAGGGCTCCGGCAGAATCGGCTTTGACCCGCAGGGCATCCACCAAAGGGTTCTCCCCCAACTGAGTCTCCAGGGTCGCCTCATCCTGGATCCCCATCTCCAGCAAAAGGTCGCGCCAAGCTTGCTCTTTGGTGATGACCCTCACCTCCGCCACATGAGGCAGTTGGGCAACTTGGGGTTGCAAATCCACCCCCCGGCCTTCCGGCTCTAGATAGACGGAGATCTCCAGTTGCCCCCCCAGAGACTGGACTGTCGCATCCACCCCCCAAGACAGCTCAACGCTGATTCCCACCAGAAACAGCAACACCAACAGGGTGCTCACCGCCGCCCAGTTTAGCCAGCCTCCCCGCCGCAACCCCAAAAAAGTTTCCTGCAGGAGGTAGCGGATTTTGTTGAGAAATCGGGAGAGAGATTGCATGCTGTTTACCGCCCAACACTGCCAGTAAACCCAATCTTCAGGATTCCCACCCTATGCAGCGCCTCAGCGCAGATCATACAGGCGTCCTCCTTCCAGGCGCACCACCCGGTGACCCGCCCGCTCCACCAGATAGGGGTCGTGGCTGGTCATGAGGATCGTCACGCCAAAGGAATTGAGCCGCTCCAGGATCTGCAGAACCAAGAGCGAGTTTTCCCGATCCAGATTTCCCGTTGGCTCGTCCGCCAGCAACAAGACGGGCATGTTGACAATGGCGCGGGCCAAGCTGAGGCGCTGTTGCTCCCCTCCCGAAAGCTCGTGGGGGAAGTGATCCCGCTTCTCGGTCAGCCCCACCATCTTCAAAGTTGGCCCCAGGCGGCGGTGGATCTCTGCTGGGGAAAGTCCCTGGGCCCGCAGCACAAAGGCCACATTTTCCGCCAGGGTGCGATTGGCCAAGAGGCGATAGTCTTGAAAAACCACCCCCAAGCGCCGCCGCAACATTGCCAGAGGGCGGGGCGGGATGCAGTAGGGCCGCCGCCGACCTTCCGAAGAAAACAGACACACCTGATCCACTATCACCGTGCCCTCGGTGGCCTGTTCGGCCCCGTAGAGCAGCCGTAGCAGGGTGGACTTGCCTGCCCCCGACACTCCGGTTACGAACACAAACTCGCCGCGGCGCACCTCTAGGTTCACATCTCGGAAAACCCAGTTGCCGTTGGGAAAGACCTTGCTCACCCCCTGCAACGACACCATGCTCTCAGCGCTACCTGGGGCCGGCAGGGATCCGGGCTGGGGCTTGGGGTAGAGGCCCAAGGTGGTTTCTGGGTCGGTTGGGGCGGGGAGGGAGGGGTTGGGGGTTGTACCAGCCCAAGGGTGAAGGCGAGGAGCGTAGCCAGTGTGCTGACCAAGCATCATGGTAAAACGCTTAGACAGAAGAGAACGAGTGGAGCTGCCAGGCTAGGAGCGCGAGGGAGAAGAGGGATCCCACAGCACCCGCCAGGCAAACCTGGGCAAAGCCAACATGCGTCGCCAGCGCCAGGGTTCCTGATAGAGACGATACAACCATTCCAGGTGATGGTCACGCCACCAGCGGGGGGCCCGTCGTTTTTGCCCAGCCCAAATGTCGAAGCTGCCCCCCACCCCCATCCAGATGGCCTGGGGCAGAAGGGCCCGCCGCTGGCGGATCCACAGCTCCTGTCGCGGGGATCCCAGCCCCACCCACACCAGTTGGGGTTGAATTTTTTGGAGAGCTTGCAGCAGTTTTTCCTCTTCGGCGCCAGAGAAGTAGCCGTGATGGCCCCAAATGGACAGAGAGGGAAAGCGAGCTTGCCACTGCTGAACCGCTGCCCGGTTGACTTCCGGCCTTCCTCCCACCAAGGCCAAGCGCCACCTCCGTTCTGCTGCCCGCGAGATCAAAGCTTCAGCCAACTCGATCCCTGGCACCCGCTGGACACGGATCCCCTGCCGCCGCAAGGCCCACACCACCCCAATGCCGTCTGGGATCACCAGCTCAGCCTCCTGCAGCACTTGGGCAAAGGCCGGATCCTGCTGCGCCTGCATGATCATCTCCGGGTTGCAGGTGACCACCTGGGCACCCTGGCCCTGGCTGATGCGGGCTTCAATCCAGGCGGTATAGCTCTGCAGATGGGCTTCCGGCAGGGCTAGGTGCAGGTTGACGCCCAAAAGGGGGTAAGTTACCAATGACATTGCCACAGGCCTAGGGAGAGAACTTGCTTCCCCATCCAAATTGTGCCAACAAAAAAGAGCGCCATCCTTCGGGGTGAGACCAAAAACACCGGCCAGGGATCCCCATGCTCTCCGAACAGCCTTCCCCAAGCGTCTTGGCCCCCCGCGAGGGGCGCTGGCTCTGGCAGGGCCAGTCCATCCGCTACCAACAGGCGGGATCCGCTGGCCCAGCAGTGGTGCTTATCCACGGTTTTGGGGCCAGCAGTGACCACTGGCGGAAAAATTTGCCGGAGCTGGGGCGGCACTGCCGCGTGTACGCCCTGGATCTGCTGGGGTTTGGGGGATCCGCCAAGCCCTTGCCAGGATCCCCTTTCCCCTACACCTTTGAAACCTGGGGCGCCCAGGTGGCCGATTTTGGGCGGGAGGTGGTGGGGGAGCCAGCTTATCTAGTGGGCAACTCCATTGGTTGCATTGTGGCCTTGCAGGCAGCTGTTTTGCAGCCAGGCCAGGTCTTGGGGGTGGCGATGTTGGATCCCTCACTGCGGCTGTTGCACGAGCGCAAGCGTCGCCAGATCTCTTGGCTGCGCCGCCGAACCACTCCCCTCATCCAGTCCTTGCTAGGGTGGCCCCCTTTTGGGCGGTTTTTCTTTGCCCAAATAGCCCAGCCCCGGGCCATTCGCAACATCCTCCTCCAAGCCTATGGGCGCAAGGAGGCGGTTACGGAAGACCTGGTGCAGCTTTTGCTGCGACCGGCCCTCGATCCGGGGGCGGCAGAGGTTTTCTTGGCCTTTGTGCGCTACTCCCAGGGGCCCTTGGCCGAAGATCTCCTGCCCCAGGTCACCTGCCCCGTCCTCATCCTCTGGGGAGAGGCGGATCCCTGGGAGCCCATCGCCCTAGGGCGGGCCTTGGCCGAGTTCCCCTGCGTGGTGGGGTTCATCCCCCTGCCGGGAGTTGGCCACTGCCCCCAAGACGAGGCCCCGGAGCTGGTCAACCCACTGCTGCTGGCTTGGATCCGGGATCCCACCCGAAAACCTGAGCTCAGGATCCCCTAGCAGCGCCTCTCCCAGAGGAGGGAAGTTGGAATTGGCCTAACTTTTCTCGCAAGGGGGGAGGTCTGGGTTCTCCCGCCTAAGAGCGACCGAGGTGCTCCAGTTGCTCCAGGTTGGGGCCGCTCAGCCGGAAGGCCTGGCCAAACCCCTGAATGAAGCTGCCGCCAGTGGGGGTGATCTGGCAGAAGTGGAAGTCCGCTAGGCCGAGGATCATCTCGGCTATCTCGTACTTGGCACGATAAAGAGCCTCGAACCCCTTGGCTTGAGCTTCCTCGCGGCTGAGGAACTGGGCTTTTCCGCTCACCATCACCCGCGGCAAAGCGTGGTTGCTGCGGGGATCCCCCGGCGTGGGCAGCTCGTGGATGAGCAGGCTGGCTCGCGGATCCGCCCGCAAAGCCTGGGTGTGGGCAGAAAGGTCGCTGATGACAATGGCAAAGCGCAAGGGATCCCACTGCACCACAAAGGGCACCAACGACACTGCTGGGGAGCCCTGATCCAGCACTGCTAAGCTGGCCACCGGCTGGCCCTCCAGCAGCGCCTTCAACTTTTCCTGCACCGACATCGCTTTTTCTCCCATTGCCCCTGCTATTATCCCCAAGCCCCCCTCGCTTGAGAAGGGCTGGATCCCTGGGATAATATCCATTGCCCGTTTGAGCAGCCCGCACCACCGGGAGCAACATTTTTCGACCTTTTTCAACCCTATCGACGTCGATACATCCCAATGTATTGTGACTATCTTGTTCAGATCCTCACGGCTCGCGTTTACGACGTCGCCCAAGAAACCCCCCTGGAGCCGGCTTTTAACCTCTCCCGCCGCCTGAACAACCAGGTCTGGCTCAAGCGGGAAGATCTGCAGCCGGTTTTCTCCTTCAAGCTGCGGGGGGCCTACAACAAGATGGCCCACCTACCCTCGGAGCAACTGGCCCAAGGAGTCATCGCTGCTTCTGCCGGCAACCACGCCCAAGGGGTGGCCCTGGCAGCGCAGCGACTGGGCACCCACGCGGTCATTGTGATGCCCGTCACCACCCCCCAGGTGAAGATAGAGGCGGTGCGGGCGCGGGGGGCCCAGGTGGTCTTGCACGGCGACACCTTCGACGACGCCTACGCCTACGCGCGGCAACTGGAAGCTGAAAAGAGCTTGACCTTCATCCATCCCTTCGACGATCCCTTGGTGATTGCCGGCCAGGGCACCATCGGCATGGAGATCCTGCGCCAGTATCAACAGCCCATCCACGCCATCTTCGTCGCCGTTGGCGGGGGCGGCCTGATCTCGGGCATCGCCGCCTACGTCAAGCGCCTGCGCCCGGAGATCAAAATCATCGGGGTAGAACCACTGGACGCCGACGCCATGTACCGCTCCCTACGAGCTGGCCGAAGGGTGCGCCTCTCCCAGGTAGGCCTGTTTGCTGATGGGGTGGCGGTGCGAGAGGTGGGGGAAGAAACCTTCCGCCTCTGTCAGCAGTACGTGGACGAGATCCTCTTGGTGAGCACCGACGACACCTGTGCCGCCATCAAGGATGTCTTTGAAGATACCCGCTCTATTTTGGAGCCCGCCGGCGCCTTGGCCATTGCCGGCCTCAAAGCCTACGTCAGCCGCACCGGCATCCAGGGACAGACCCTGGTGGCGGTGGCCAGCGGGGCCAATATGAACTTCGACCGCTTGCGCTTTGTGGCCGAGCGAGCCGAGATCGGCGAACAGCGGGAGGCCATTTTCGCCGTCACCATCCCCGAAGAGCGGGGCAGCTTGCGCCGGTTCTGCGCCCACATCGGCCAGCGCAACCTCACCGAGTTCAACTACCGCATCGCCGATACCCAAGAAGCTCACATCTTTGTCGGCCTACAGGTGCGGGATCGGGCCGATGCCCAGGCAGCGGCCCTGGATCTGGAGCGGGCTGGCTTTAAGACCTTGGATCTCACCGACGACGAGCTGGCCAAGCTGCATCTACGCCACATGGTGGGGGGGCGCTCCCCCTTGGCTGAGAACGAGCTGCTCTACCGCTTCGAGTTCCCGGAGCGGCCCGGGGCCCTAATGCAGTTCTTGTCTTGCATGAGCCCCAACTGGAACATCAGCCTCTTTCACTACCGCAACAACGGCGCCGACTACGGTCGCGTCCTCATCGGCATGCAAGTGCCCAGCTGGGAAATGCCCGCCTGGCAGCGCTTTCTGGATACCCTGAACTATCGCTACTGGGACGAAAGCCGCAATCCGGCCTACAAGCTCTTCCTGGCCTAGTCAGTGTCGGCTTATTGCGGGGGTGAACAAAGTTGTAAACAAAACTTTACAATCTTATGTGGAGCGCGCTACGCTGGTAGAGAAAGAGCAAGGAGAATCCTATGAGCAAATATCGCTCCGTCGTAGTTGAAGAAGGTGGCCGTCTCAACAACTACGCCATTGAGCCGGAGATGTACGTGGACACTGTTCCGCGGGTGGGCTTCACCGACTATGCAGAGCGCTTGAACGGGCGTTTGGCGATGATCGGCTTTGTTGCCCTAATCCTGTTTGAAGCCTTATCCGGAACTACTCTCATCGGCTGGCTGCAGTCCTTGGGGCAGTAGGAGAGGGGAAGGCAAGCCGTGGCCTGGGGAATCCGGGGTAGCCAACCTGGGAGTACAGCCTTTTGCGTGAACAAGCCTTTCCTTGGCTGACTTTGCACACAGAGGGATAGCTTGGTAGCCCTGTACTCAGCGCTCCGCGCCGCTGACGCGAGTAGTGCGGGGCGGAAAAGCCCGCCAGCGACTTTAGTTGCTCATCAATAGTGTAGTTGTCACCGGGGCGTACTGTTCCCAGGCGCGCCCCTAAGACGGTGAAAAACCCGACCAGTGGCAAGCGTCCGGAAGATACTAACGTCTGAGCTAAGCTGCAAGGACTCCGTCGCGCTGACGCGAACAGAAAAGCCAGCAGAACCTTTGGGCTTTGCCTCAAGGAATTCTCTAGAGGCGTCTTGACAGCGCTTTTATGAGTTTGTTTTTGAACGGCGTAAGAATCCCCTGCCTTTAGGTGGTGGGAGTGTCAGCGCGCATTGAAAAGACAAGGGCGGCAAAGCCAAGCAAGTGGTACCGGGCCTGGTTTCTTGGGACGCTGTGAGCGATCCCAAGTCCGGCATTCTGGAGGCGACCCAACGGGAGATTGGCCGCTGTTTGGCCTGGGATCCCGGTGAGGAGCCGCCCACGGATCCCCAGGCCATCAGGGAGTCCACTGCTAAGTACGCGCCGCCAGTTTACGACCCCTTTGCTGGCGGGGGAGCGATCCCGCTGGAGGTGCAGCGGTTAGGGCTCAAGGCTTATGCCAGTGACTCAAACCCGGTGGCCGTTCTCATCAATAAGGCTCTGATTGAAATTCCACCGCGATTTTCAGGACAGGCTACCGGTTAGCGCCCTCACCCCCAACCTCCTCTTCCACAAGGCGAGGGGGAGTCAGAGAAATGGAAAGTTCCTCCAGCAATTTAGAAGAAGATGCAGGAGGTGGCTCGACAACTGCGGCGGGAATCTACACCTTCTGAAGGGATTTTGTGGGAAGCGCTGTGTAATCGCAAGTTGGAGGGGCGCAAATTTCGGCGGCAGCAACCGATCGGCACATTCGTGGTCAATTTTTCTGCAAGGAAGAGGCTTTGATTGTAGAGGTCGATGGCCAATCCACAAGCACCAAAAAGATTTGGATCGCCAACGAGAGGAACTGCTGGAAAGCCTAGGACTGCGCTTTGTGCGCCTGAGTAGCCACTTGGTAGAAACCAATCTCCCCGTAGCCCTGGATCGAATCCGCACTGCCTTCCTCCCCTCTCCCTCTGGGAGAGGGGTTGGGGGTGAGGGATCCAAAAGACTACAATAGCGCCAGCCCATCCTCAAATCCTCTGAACGGGATCCCTCAAGCTGTGATCTCCCTCAACTTACGGCCCAGCCTGGAGTTGACCGATGAAGTTTTTGAACAGCTTTGCCGGCAGAACCCTGAGCTGCGCTTGGAGCGCACCGCTCAAGGCGAGCTAGTCGCCATGGCCCCTGTCAGCAGTGAGAGCGGACTTCGCAATGCCGACCTGCTGGGCCAGCTCTGGCAGTGGAACCGCCGCACGAGCTTAGGACTTGTCTTCGACTCCTCCACGGGTTTTGCCCTCCCCAATGGGGCCATTCGCTCTCCCGATGCCGCCTGGATTACCAAGGAGCGCTGGCAGCAGCTTACTCCAGAGCAGCGCCGCCGCTTTGCACCCCTTTGTCCAGATTTTGTCCTGGAATTGCGCTCCCCTTCCGACGACCTGGCCGCTTTGCAGGCCAAGCTGCAGGAGTACCTCGAAAACGGATCCCAACTGGGCTGGCTGATTGACCCGGAAAGCCAGCGAGTTTACGTCTATCGCCCCGCTCAGCCCGTCCAAGTCCTGGAGCGCCCAGCTTACCTCGAAGGGGATCCCGTCCTCCCTGGCTTTGTTGCCGATCTCAGCTTAGTTTGGGAATAGTTCCCAGGGAACTTGCCTATGATTGCTCTTAACCTACGATCTAGCCTGGAGTTGACCGATGAAGTTTTTGAACAGCTTTGCCGGCAGAACCCTGAGCTGCGCTTGGAGCGCACCGCTCAAGGCGAGCTAGTCGCCATGGCCCCTGTCAGCAGTGAGAGCGGACTTCGCAATGCCGACCTGCTGGGCCAGCTCTGGCAGTGGAACCGCCGCACGAGCTTAGGACTTGTCTTCGACTCCTCCACGGGTTTTGCCCTCCCCAATGGGGCCATTCGCTCTCCCGATGCCGCCTGGATTACCAAGGAGCGCTGGCAGCAGCTTACTCCAGAGCAGCGCCGCCGCTTTGCACCCCTTTGTCCAGATTTTGTCCTGGAATTGCGCTCCCCTTCCGACGACCTGGCCGCTTTGCAGGCCAAGCTGCAGGAGTACCTCGAAAACGGATCCCAACTGGGCTGGCTGATTGACCCGGAAAGCCAGCGAGTTTACGTCTATCGCCCCGCTCAGCCCGTCCAAGTCCTGGAGCGCCCAGCTTACCTCGAAGGGGATCCCGTCCTCCCTGGCTTTGTTGCCGATCTCAGCTTAGTTTGGGAATAATCTGCCCCGAGTTGCCCTCTTTTCCCACCTGCCCCTTCTTGCAGCCCTTGACCGGTGGCTATCAGCAACCACGAACGTAAACTTCCCCCGACTTCAGCCGGGGGCTTAGGGACTCCGTCTCGCTGACGCGAACAGTAGCCCTGTAGTTGGCCTGCCAACCCTAAACCCCCCTCTGTCCGCCCGTATACGGGGGATGTAGGGGAGCAGGCCGGTTTACAGCAGCCCCCAAAAGCGCAATTACAAAGGACTCCGTCCCGCTAACGCGAGTGGTAAAATCTGCATCCCCTTCCCA
>NZ_JANSJA010000051.1:0-1586 GCF_047462335.1 Synechococcus sp. H60.1 | reverse complement strand
GGGGGAACAGCAGTACCTGGGTGTCCACTGGTAGCAGGACAACACAGTTTCCAATTTCTAGGGATCCACCCGAAGGGGGAACCGGTCTGGCTGCCCTGCTTGCCAAGTTGGCCGAGCAACAGCCGTTTCCAATTTCTAGGGATCCCCCCGAAGGGGGAACTCGGAAAAGTGTTGGATTGCGGCGTTGAGCTGATCACCGTTGTTTCCAATTTCTAGGGATCCCCCCGAAGGGGGAACGCACTTGAGTAGAGAAGTAGGGCTGTCTAAGCTCTAGGAGTTTCCAATTTCTAGGGATCCCCCCGAAGGGGGAACAACAAAGTGAGGCGCGCAGGGCGGGGAGCAGCCAAAGTTTCCAATTTCTAGGGATCCCCCCGAAGGGGGAATCCCTAGTGGGCCTGTCCGAAGAGACAACGAACAATAATGGTTTTCAATTTCTAGGGATCCCCCCGAAGGGGGAACTCAGTTAGCCGAACCGGTCTATGTCCCCACCTTTGAGTTTCCAATTTCTAGGAATCCCCCCGAAGGGGGAACGAAACCTTGAACGGAAGGGCTCGCCTGGTCTGTGGTTTCCAATTTCTAGGGATCCCCCCGAAGGGGGAACGCCCAGACTTACGGTGGCCATTGAACCTCGCTGTGTTCGAGTTTCCAATTTCTAGGGATCCCCCCGAAGGGGGAACGCACCTAACTACAGGCTAGTGCGGAACCTGGCCGCCAAGGTGTTTCCAATTTCTAGGGATCCCCCCGAAGGGGGAACCTTTAGTCCTACCTTCCCCCCACTCCGGGCGAGGAATAAGGGTGTTTCCAATTTCTAGGGATCCCCCCGAAGGGGGAACCGTCTGGCCTGCTGGTGCGTGCGGGAGCCCACCTCTCCTCTGCAGTGTTTCCAATTTCTAGGGATCCCCCCGAAGGGGGAACTTTTGGCCGCAAGTGGTCAGAACCGGCACTATGGAGTTTCCAATTTCTAGGGATCCCCCCGAAGGGGGAACATGGGGCACGTCAGGCGCGCCCCGGCCTGATTACTAGTTTCCAATTTCTAGGGATCCCCCCGAAGGGGGAACCAGGTGTTCCAGCTCGCCGCTGCTGTTGTAGAGGGGGAAGTTTCCAATTTCTAGGGATCCCCCCGAAGGGGGAACTTCGGCAATAGCCTGCAAACGAGCCTCTGCCCGGGCCTGCAAGTTTCCAATTTCTAGGGATCCCCCCGAAGGGGGAACTTACTGTCACATCGACAGGTCGTGGCAACAACTCAAGTTTCCAATTTCTAGGGATCCCCCCGAAGGGGGAACGCAGAGAAAGTGTTTCGGTTACTGTCCTCTAAAGCAAAAGCCGCCGGGTTTCCAATTTCTAGGGATCCCCCCGAAGGGGGAACATCTACTATTACTGTTGAAGTGATCTGGATCTAGTCAAGTTCGTTTCCAATTTCTAGGGATCCCCCCGAAGGGGGAACAAGAGGGCATGAAGGCCCGCGGTGCCGAGATCAAGGCGTTTCCAATTTCTAGGGATCCCCCCGAAGGGGGAACACCAACCGCCTCTTCCTCGTGCCCAACAGCGAGGACGCGTTTCCAATTTCTAGGGATCCCCCCGAAGGG
>NZ_JANSJA010000050.1:0-17197 GCF_047462335.1 Synechococcus sp. H60.1 | reverse complement strand
TTCTGCTCGTCCCCCTCTAGATCAGGGGTCGAGTTCGGGTCAGCCTTGGGAGAGAAGCCTCTGTGGAACTAGCCCTCCAAAATTAGTCAGCATTGAACAGCAACCCTGTGCCGATCCTATGCAGATTCGACTGGAAAACATCTGTAAGCGCTATGGCCGCCGTGAGGTGGTGAGCGACGTCAGCTTGCACATTCAGCAGGGAGAGGTTGTGGGACTGCTGGGGCCCAATGGGGCGGGGAAAACCACCACCTTTTACATCATGACCGGCCTGATCCAGCCCAACCGTGGCCATGTCTGGCTGGATGACCAAGATATTACCCATCTGCCGATGCATCGCCGCGCCCGCTTGGGGATCGGCTACTTGGCCCAGGAGCCCAGCATCTTTCGTCGCCTCAGCATTCAAGACAACCTGCTGTTGATCATGGAGCAGACGGGGGTGCCTCGCCGCCTCTGGCAGCAGCGCCTCAACCACCTGCTGGAGGAGTTCCGCATTGCCCATGTGGCCCACAGTTTGGGTTTGCAGGTGTCGGGGGGAGAACGGCGCCGCGCCGAGATTGCCCGCGCCCTGGCGGCCGGGATCCACGGGCCGAAATTTTTGCTGCTGGATGAGCCCTTTGCGGGGGTGGATCCCATCGCAGTGGCAGATATCCAGGAGGTGGTGGCCAAACTTAAGCAGCGGGGCATCGGTGTTTTGATTACTGACCACAACGTGCGGGAGACGCTGGAGATCACCGACCGGGCCTACATTCTCAACGATGGGGCCATCCTGGCCAAGGGCACGGCAGCAGAGCTGGCGGCGGATCCCTTGGTGCGCAAGTATTACCTGGGGGATAAGTTCCGCCTCTAACGAGCTTCCTCTACTGCCAGGAATACAAAGCCCGCAGGCGTTGGCTTTTCTTGTGCTGGTGGGCTTGCATCCGAGCCAGCAGCTCATCCAGAAGGGCAACCGCCTCCAGGAGATAGGGGCCCTTATTGAGCATGACGCACTCGGCGCGGGCAGACATCACCGCATCCGAAAGCTCAGGCCGCGAGGGCAGGCCCTCTTTGGTGAGCTGATCCAGCACCTGCGTAGCCCACACCACGGGCACATGGGCGGCCTCACAGATCCACAGCAGTTCCTCCTGGATCTCGCCCAAGCGCAGCCAGCCCATCTCCACAGCCAGATCTCCCCGCGCAATCATCACCCCCAGCGGCCTATTAGCAGCCGTCGCAATGAGAGCCGGCAGGTTTTTCACCGCTTGTCGGGTTTCGATTTTCAGGATTAACCCCAAGTCAGGCCGAGCCTGGCACCGCTCCAGCTCAGCAAACAGCACCTGCAAATCCGCCGGCTGCTGGACAAAGGAATAGCCCACTAGGTCGGCATACTGCACCACAAAGTCCAGGTCTTGGCGGTCTTTCTCGGTCAGGGGCTGGATCGGGAGCTGGCTGTCGGGAAAGTTGAGGCCTTTTTCGGCTCGCAACTTCTTGCCCTGGGGAGCAACTTTGTCCACCTCCAGCACCACGCCTGCCGGCTCGATCCCCACGACGCGGGCGCCAATCTTGCCGTCGTCGATCCAAACAGTTGCTCCCACCTGCAGGTTTGCCAAAACCTCGGGCAGGGTGCAAGCCACCTGGCAGGGGATGTCAGAGTTGACCGGCGGCATGGCTGCCGTGAGCAGGATGCGATCCCCGCAGTACACCTTGGCTTTGCCGGGGGGCATGGCCACCGGGCCAGTGCGGATCTTGGGGCCGGCCAGGTCGAACAAAATCTTGCAGCGCCGTTGGGTCTGGGCTTCGGCCCAGCGCAAGTGGGCCACCATTTTCTCCCACCCCGAGGGATCGTCGTGGGCGCAGTTGATTCGCGCTACATCCATGCCCCGCTGCAACAGTTGCAGCAGCAGCTCTGGCTGCTCGGCAGCTTCGCCGGGCAGGGTTACCATGATGCGGGCGCGGCGGTGGGCGGAGGGAGGGCCAAAGAGAACCGCAGTGTGCTGCTCCAGCGCCATGTCTCCAGCGTAAAACTCCTCATAGCTGGGCCCCTTGTGGCTTAGGCCCTGCGTGGCTGCCAAAATGGCAATCACCGCATCCAGGCTCTCCAAAACCCGCGATTCACACCGTCCCAGCGAGGACAGCCCCACAGCAGCCAGCTCCAATTGCAGGTTGCGCAGATCGTGTTGGCGCAGCGCCAGGTAGCGCGCCAGGTTGCAGAGGGCTGCAGGAGGATCTGCAGAACAGCCCCAAGCGGCCAGGTAGGTCTGGGATCCCTCGACCACTTGCCGGCGCAGCTCCAGGAGTCTTTCCAGCAAGCCTTTGAGATTGGGGAGAGCAGGAGCCATGCTCGGAGATTTTGCAGAAATAACCGGCCAGGCCCAAGGCTAATTCTGAGCACACTTTTGCACAATCATAGGTCGATCTAGGGGGGCAATCAACCTTTCGTTCCCCAACGTTCCAGTCTAGAGTCGTTAACAGCCTTCGGCTCTCCCGAAGGGCTGGCTGTCCTAGCTACTACTTCCTTAGGCTGCGTGAAACTCTCTTCTCCCCCCACTCCTTATTCGGTTGAGCAGTCCTGCCCCAGGCTCTCCCTCGTCTGTGCGGTAGGCCTGATGGATCGCTACGTCGTCTCGGAGATGCTGCTGCCTTTTCTGTTTGGGGTGGGGACGTTTACCACCCTGGTGATGGCAGTGGGATCCCTGTTTGAGCTGGTGCGCCTGGTGGTAGAGGCGGGGCTGTCCCTTTCGGCAGCGTTGCAAGTGTTTGTGTTGCGGGCACCGGGGATCATCGTCCTGACGTTCCCCATGTCCATGTTGCTGGCAACACTGCTGGCCTATGGGCGCCTGTCTGCTGATAACGAGATCACTGCCCTGCGGGCCTGCGGCGTGAGTCTCTACCGTCTGGTGGTGCCTGCTCTCCTCCTCAGCCTCTTGGTGACGACGTTAACGTTTCTCTTCAACGAGCTGGTGGTGCCGGTGAGCAACCGCCAGGCGGCCCTGACTTTAAACCGTGCTTTGAACCGGGATCCGGACTTTCGCCGCGAGAACATCCTTTACCAAGAGTTTGGCGAGATCCTTACGCCCGAGCCGGACGGCAGTTTTTCCCGCCGGCAAGGGCTAACCCGTCAGTTCTATGCCCGCAGCTTCGATGGCCAGCAGATGCGCGGCGTAATTGTCCTCGATTTTTCCAACGAGGCTCTCAGCCAAATTCTCCTGGCGCAACGGGGGCGCTGGGATCCCCAGGAGAACCTCTGGGTGTTTGAAGAGGGCACCACCTACCTCGTTTCGCCCGACGGCACCTACAGCAACATCGCCACCTTTGCTCGGCAGGAGCTGCGTCTGTCGCGGGCGCCGCTGGATTTGGCCCAGGAGGTTCGCAGCCCCGAGGAGATGAACATTCAAGAGCTGCGCCGCTACATTGAGGTCATCGCCAGCTCAGGGGATCTGCAGCGGGTACGCCGCCTCCAGGTCAACCTCAGCCAAAAGTACGCCATTCCCTTTGCCTGTCTGGCCTTCACCTTGATCGGGGCGCCTCTGGGCCTGCGCCCCCAGCGCACCAGTTCTTCTCTGGGCCTGGGCCTCAGCGTGCTGATTATCTTCGCCTACTACGTGCTGCTGTTTGTCAGCCAGGCGCTGGGGCAGATCGGGACGCTGGGGCCGGAGGTGGCAGCTTGGTTGCCCAACTTCATCTGCTCCGCAGTGGGACTGGGACTGCTTTACCGAGCCAATCGCTAGGCTAGCTAGCGCAGCGGGATGAACTCGGTGCGGCCAATAATTTGTTGGCCTTGGTCGGAGAGGGCGTAGTTGATGAAGTCAGCCACCACGGGGCTGGTTTTTGGCGGCACCACCAAAAATACGTTGCGGGCCAAAGGATAGCGGCCACTTTGAATGGCCTCGCGAGTGGGCATTTGGCCATCAATGGGCACCATCCTCACCGTTTGCTGGTTCTGCACCTGATCCACAGTGCTGTAGGTGATGCCGTCTTCTCCCAAAGCCCGCAGAAGGGGAGTGGTGACATCTTCAGTGGCGGTGGTGAAGTAGGGCGGGTTGTCGGGGGCAAAGGGCAGCCCCAGTAACACCAGCTCTTGGAAGACAGTGTAGGTGCCGCTCTGGGGGGCGCGGTTGAGAACGCGAATTGGGCGATCCGGGCCGCCCACCTGACTCCAGTTGGTGATCCGACCCTGGAAGATATCGGCCAATTGCTGCAGCGTCAGGCCGCCTTTGTAGGGGTTGTTCACCCCCACCGCCACCGCCAGGGCATCTTTGGCCACCGGGATCGCCTGCAAACCGGCCTGCACTTCGCTGGCATTGAGGGGGCGGGAGCTGGCGGCCATCTGGATGCGCCCTTCCATCAGGGCCTTGAGGCCGGCATTGGAGCCGTTGGGTTTGCCATCGGGGATCCCGTAGGTGAGGGGAATGCCGGGGTTGCGCTGGCTGTAGCCTGACTTCAAGGCCAAGACAAGGCGAACCATGGTGACGCTGCCATCCATCTGCAGCACCGCCGGGTTGGGCAGGGAAGTGTCCAGCTTAACCGGGCCGGCAGGCAGATTGGGAGCTTGCGCCTGGGGAAGGTTGGGTGCCGTCGGTGCCTGTGGCTGGGCAGCCGGAATCTGGCTGGGGACAGAAGGCACGTTCCCTCGATTCAGGAAAGAGTCAAATAGGCCGGAGCGATAGGCATACCAGCCGCCTCCCCCCAGTATCGCCAGCAAAAGAATGTAAACAATCGGAGGCGGGCCAGAGCTTTGTGCGGTCATGGGATCCCCTCAGAGAAATTCGCAGTCCGGACATTATGAGACCTTCCCCTTCCGTTGTATCAATTGCCTGGGGAGATTGGGTAAGCGTCAGGTTAAGGGGCATCCCGTCCCACCTCGCGCAGCTCGATCACATCCGCGCGGGGATCCGCCTGCACGACTTCCAGTTCAATCCAAGCCGCCAGAGGAACCTGGCGTTCTAGGCGCACCGGCACCCGAAAGGCAATCTCCTCCAGCAGAGCCATGACGAGGTTTTCCTGCTCCCGCAGATAGCCCAAGACCAAGGCCCGCCAAATCTGCCCCGGCCGCTGGCGCAGGTACTCGATGCTCCAGTAGCGCTTGGATTTGCGCTCCACTTGAACCGCTTCTGCCGTGCCTGGCTCGATGGCCAGCAACAACTGCTGCACCTCGGCTTCGGTCAAGGGCAAGGGATCCCCCCGCAAAAAGGCCTTGATCTGGTAGTGGGCCACCAGATCCAGGTAGCGGCGAATGGGGGAAGTTACCTGACAGTAGGCATCGAGACCCAACCCCGTATGTCGCCCCGGTTGGGTGGCCACCTCTGCCCGCGATAGACAGCGCATGATGGCAAAGGATCTCACCGGCCCCTGGGGATACAGATCCAAAACCTCCGGCGGGGGGAGCTCAGGGGCCGGCTGCAGGCGATAGGGCACCGGGATCCTGTTTTGGCAAGCAAAGCGAGCAGCCACCTCACCGGCCAGCACCATCATCTCCGCCACCATCTGCCGCGCCGGCGTATCCTCAATAACACGCAGGTGGGGGATCTCGTCCATGACCTTGATATCTTGCTCCGGCAGGCCGATCTGGATGGCCCCTTGAGCCAGGCGCCAGGCGTAGCGCCAGCGAGCGGCCCGGGCAATGGCCGTCAGTTGTGCCTCTGCCCCCAACTCCAGCATCTCGTCGGCATCGTCATAGGTGAGGCGGTAGTTGACCTGGATTTGGCTAAGGCAGATCTCGTAGTCCCGCACGGCACCGTCGCATCCCAGCCGGATGCCGAAGCTGAGGGCAGGCCGCACCTCCCCCTGCACCAAGCTCATCAGGCCGGTGGACAGCTCCGGTGGAAACATCGGGATCACCCGCTCGGGCAGATAGACGCTGGTGCCCCGCCGGCGGGCCTCCAGATCCAAAGGATCCCCCCACTGTACCCAGCAACTGGGATCGGCAATGTGGATCCAGAGCTTGATCTCCTCCTCTGACCAAAACTCGACGCTGAGGGCATCGTCGATATCGCGGGTGCTGGCGTCGTCGATGGTGTAGGTGTGGAGATGGGTGAGATCGCGGCGCAGGTGGGGATCCAGGAAGGGAGGAGGGCCGCCCAGCAAAGTTTGGGTGTAGCGCTCCACCTCCTTGGGAAATTGGGTGGGGATCCCGGTGAGGCGCAGAGCCAGGTTCTCGTGGCGGCTCCACAGGCCCAGGGCTACCAAGGCGTCAAAGGCTCCTTGGGGAGTGTCGGGAAATCCCATCAGTTGCAGCAGTTGCGAGGCCCGCTCCCGATCCGAGGGGGTAAGGTTGTGGGAGAGATCCTCGTGGCTGCGAATGCTGGCCGCCGCTCCCTGCAAAGCTAGGCGCTCCAGCAGCTCCAGACGGGCTCGCTCCGCTGGGGTCCAAGTGTACTTTTGCCCAGGCT
The DNA here is from genome assembly GCF_047462335.1 of Synechococcus sp. H60.1. Classification (NCBI taxonomy): domain Bacteria; kingdom Bacillati; phylum Cyanobacteriota; class Cyanophyceae; order Synechococcales; family Synechococcaceae; genus Synechococcus; species Synechococcus sp. H60.1. Next base: position 10,832 of record NZ_JANSJA010000050.1, on the reverse strand, counting down.
GGGCCACCGCTGCCCTTAGGCGGGCCTCAAACTCGGCCTGTTCCTGCTGCCGCTGCTGGGTGACGGCAATTTGATGGCGGATTTCCTTCACCTGCGCCGGGGTACGCGGCTCGTAGCCTTCCCCCTTTGCCTTAAAGTAGATGAAATCCTCACTCAAAAGGCGGTAAGCAGCATAAGTAGAGACCGGGGAATCGTCGGAAAACAACAACTGGGCCATCTCCGACAGGCTCAGGGGCCGGCGCTCCTCCTGAACCAATTCCCAGGCCAAAGCCAAACTTTCGGGATCCAACTTCGCCTGCACCGCCTGCCAAAAGCCCGGGATATCCGCCACCGTAAAGCTGGAATTGCCGTTCAAGGCAAAGGTAATTTGGCGAGGGTGAACGCTGTGCACCTGCCCCGACGCTACGCCCAGCAGTAGGTTCTTTTTGCCCTCGGTGCCCTGAACTACGGCCAACACACGGTCGTTATTGTGGCGAAACTCCACCAGTGTGCCCTTTTCCACCCTTTCTCCCCATGTCGGCTGTTGTTGAAGTGCAGGCTTTCTTCCATTTTCCACCAGCTCTGCCCGCCTGCCCACGCGGAAACCCCGGCCAGAAGACACGCAGACACGAGAACTGGCAATCTTTGCAGATAAATACCTAAGGAGAATATGGGTATACGGTACTATGTGTACATAAGACACCTACGGGATACAGGCCTTCCGGTAGAGTATGGTTACGTATTCCACACCGCGATTCCAAGGGAGGGGCAAGTTCTGACAAGTTTCTAGGATCAAGTTACCAACTGGGATCCCTAAATTGCGTAGAGATACTGTTGCCAGCATTTCTCAAGCATGCAGTTTCCACTTCCATATGGTATTCTGGGCTCTGAGGGTAGGATACAGTTACCCCAGGCTGCTACTTAGTTAAGCTAGGGGTGTGCCATAAGAGGGCACCCACTGTGGTTTCTTTTCCCTAGACAAAGTTAGGGAAGGAGAGCTGTGCTTTTCCCCTCTTCTAGCGCTCAAAAGGTCAGCCGTGGACAACCCAAAGCGACTGTTGCTTGTCGATGACGATCCCAACCTGATCCTGCTGGTAAAGGACTACCTGGAGTTTCGCGGTTACGAGGTGGTGGCGGCGAGCAACGGTCAAGAAGGGTTAGAGGCGATGCGCCATTTCACTCCGGATTTGATCATCTGCGATGTGATGATGCCGGAGATGGATGGCTACACGTTCGTCCAGACCATTCGCTCCAACAGCGCGACGGACTGGATCCCGGTGATTTTTTTGTCGGCGCGCGGGCAAACAGCCGATCGGGTGCGCGGGCTCAACACGGGGGCAGATGTTTACCTGGTCAAGCCCTTTGAAGCGGAAGAGCTGGTGGCCCAGGTGGAGTCGGTTCTCAAGCACACGGAGCGCCTGTTGCAAATGCGAAGTGTCGGCATTCAGCCGGTCATCAAGCTGGATCGGGAAATTGAGCTGACCCCCACGGAAACCAAGGTGCTCCAGCATGTGGCCAGGGGGATGTCCAACCGCGAGATTGCCGAGGTGATGGGGGTGAGCCAGCGCACCGTCGAAAGCCATGTCAGCAACATGCTGGCCAAAACTGGCTTGCACAACCGCACCGAGCTGGCCCGCTGGGCCATTGAAAGTGGTTTGGGCAGGGGCTGAGGGGCCGCCGAGAGAACTTCTGCTGTCCAGTGGGGTGGGCAAGCTGTGGGCCTCACTGGGCGGCGGTGAAGGTGGCCAGTAGGAGGGGGGATCCCTCAACTTTTCTGCCCTTGTCTGTCGTTTTGGCAGCAAACTGAAGAAAGTGAGGTAACCGGTCAGGGTGCCTCTGTCCACTACGGTCTAGAACCCATGGGATCCCGTTCCCCGCGTCCGGCCCGACCCATCCGCTCCGGCCACTATCCGGCCAAAGAGCTGTGCAGCCAGTGCGGCCTCTGCGATACCCGCTATGTCGCCTACGTCAAAGAAGCCTGTGCCTTCTTAAACCAGCAGTTTACCCACCTGGAAGAGCAAACCCACGGGCGATCCCGCGAGTCGCTGCGCTCCGAGTCGGCTGCCGTCAGCGACAGCGACTACTTCGGCGTCTACGAGGCAATGTACACGGCCCGCAGGCGGGATCCAATCCCCGGTGCCCAGTGGACGGGCATCGTCAGCAGCATCGGCATGAAGGCCCTCAGCAGCGGCCTAGTAGAAGGGGTGGTGTGCGTGCAGGCGGATCCCCAGGATCGCTTTCAGCCGCGGCCTGTCTTGGCGCGTACTCCGGAGGCGGTTTTGGCGGCGCGGGTTAACAAGCCAACCCTATCCCCCAATCTCTCCGTGCTGGAGCAGGTGGAGCAAAGTGGCCTCAAGCGCCTCTTGGTTATCGGGGTGGGCTGTCAGATCCAGGCTTTGCGGGCGGTGGAGAAAAAGCTGGGCCTAGAGAGGCTTTACGTGCTGGGCACGCCCTGTGTGGACAATGTCAGCCGCGCCGGCCTGCAGAAGTTTTTGGAAACCACCAGCCGCTCCCCGCAGACGGTGGTGCACTACGAATTCATGCAGGACTTCCACATCCACTTCAAACACGAAGACGGCTCGGTGGAAAAGGTGCCTTTTTTTGGCCTCAAGACCAAAGAACTCAAGGACGTATTTGCCCCCTCCTGCCTTACCTGTTTCGACTACGTCAACGGCCTGGCAGATCTGGTGGTGGGCTACATGGGATCCCCCTTTGGCTGGCAGTGGCTGCTGGTGCGCAACCCGCGCGGGCGGGAGCTCTTGGATCTGGTTTGGGAAGAGCTGGAAACCCAACCGGTGATCTCGCAGGGATCCCGGCGAGCAGCAGTGCAGCAGGGGATCCAAGCCTACGAGCAGGCTCTGAGCTTGCCCATGTGGCTGGCTCGGATCCTGGGGGCAGCAATCCAGCGCTTTGGGCCCCGTGGCCTGGAATATGCCCGCTTTTCCATTGATTCCCACTTTGTCCGCAACTATCTCTACCTGCGCCGCCACTACCCCCATAAGCTGGAGCAGCATGTCCCTCCCTTTGCCCGGCGCATCGTAGAGCAGTACCAACTCCCCTCTCCCTAGCTGGAGGTGAGGTAGCGGATCCCGGCTTCCGCCCAGCGGTCGATGGCCTGGCCCAAGCGCTGGCAATCGGCAATCAGGCTAATTCGCACATAGCCTTCCCCCCCTTCCCCAAAGGCGCTGCCAGGGGTTACGACCACGCCCGTAGATTCCAGCACCCGCAGGGCAAACTCTGTCGATCCCTCGGGAGTGCCGTCGGCAGCGCGGGGGGTCGGGATCCAGAGGTACATTGTTGCCCGCGGCGGCTCAATCTGCCAGCCCAGCTCCGCCAGGCGGCTAATGAGATAGTCGCGCCGGCGGCGGTAGCGCTCCTGCACCTGCTGTAGGTAGCTCTCTGGCAGGGCCAAAGCCGTCTCGGCCGCCTTTTGCAGTGCACCAAAAATGCCGTAGTCGAGGTTGGTTTTCAGGGTGCGCAGGCTCTGGATGATCTGGCGGTTGCCCACCACAAAGCCCACCCGCCAGCCGGCCATGTTGTAGGTTTTGGAGAGGGTGTGGAACTCCACGGCCAAGTCCTTGGCGCCGGGGATCTGCAGCAGGCTGGTGGGCCGATAGCCGTCAAAGGCCAGCTCCGCGTAGCACAGGTCGTGCACCAGAATGAGCTCATAGCGGTGGGCAAAGGCCACCACTTCTTCAAAAAAAGAGCGGGGCGCCACCGCCGCCGTTGGGTTGTTGGGGTAGTTGAAGTAGAGCACCCGCGCCTGCTTGGCCACCTCCGGCGGGATCTCCTGCAGGTCAATGAGCCACCCCTTCTCGGGGCGCAGCAGCAGCGGGTAGATCTGCCCGCCGGCAATCATGGGCCCGCGAAAATGGGCCGGGTAGGCGGGACTGGGCACCAGCACCAGATCCCCCGGATCCACATAGGCCAAGGCCAGGTGGGTCAGGCCCTCTTTGGATCCCAAAAGAGGCAGCACCTCCCCATTGGGATCCAGCTCCACTCCATAGCGGCGCCAGTACCACTCAGCAATTGCCTGGCGGAAGCTGGCCGTGCCCTCGAAGGGTGGGTAGCCGTGGTGGACGGGATCGGCGATGGCCGCCTGGGCCGCTTCCACCACCGGCTGGGGGGTGGGCCCATCGGGGTTGCCCATGCCCAGATCGATTAAATCTAGCCCCTGCTGGCGGGCGCGGGCCTTCAGCTCATCCAAGCGGGCGAAGACGTAGGCAGGCAGCTTGTTCAAGCGTTGGGCGGGGACGAGAGCGCGGTTCATACAAATAAATAGAAAGGCAAGCCGACACCTGGCTCACTTGGGGTTAACTGCACAGCTTACCGCCAGACCCGCACCTGAAGCAATGCGAAGCAGGGCCGAGCTTGGGTATCCGGGATCCCAAAGGCTAGGATAGAAATCTAAGTTCGGTTTTGTGGCAAGGCAGAGCAGTGGCTTTACCCCTTGTGGCCGTTGTGGGTCGCCCCAACGTGGGCAAGTCCACCCTCGTCAACCGCCTGGCGGGGGTGCGTTCGGCCATTGTCCACGATGAGCCGGGCATCACGCGGGATCGCCTCTACCAAGAGGTGGAGTGGAACGGGCGTCGCCTGCAGGTGGTGGATACCGGCGGCCTGGTCTTTGGCGACGACAGCGAGTTCTTGCCCCACATCCGCCAGCAGGCCATGGCGGCGATGGCGGAGGCGCACGCTGTGATCTTTGTGGTAGATGGCCGTGAGGGACTGACCCCCGCCGATCGGGAAGTGGCCGATTGGCTGCGCAAACAACCCCTGCCGGTGGTGGTGGCCGTCAACAAGTGCGAGTCGGGGCAACTGGGCCTGGCCCAGGCGGCGGCTTTTTGGGAGTTGGGGCTGGGGGAGCCGATCCCCTGTTCCGCCATCCACGGCAACGGAGTGGCAGAGGTACTGGAGGCGGTACTGCCCCATTTGCCTGAGGTAGACGAAGCTGCAGCAGCAGCGGATCCCATCGCCGTGGCCATTGTCGGCCGGCCCAACGTAGGCAAGTCCAGCCTACTCAACCGCCTGGTGGGATCCCAGCGGGCCATTGTCAGCCCCATTGCTGGCACCACCCGCGATGCCATCGACACCCTGGTGGAGTGGGAGGGGCAGAGCTATCGTCTCATCGACACCGCCGGGATCCGCAGGAAAAGCCGGGTGGAATATGGGGTGGAGTTTTTCAGCATCAACCGTGCCTTCAAAGCCATCCAGCGCTCGGATGTGGTGCTGCTGGTCATTGACGCCCTGGAGGGGGTAACCGAGCAGGATCAGCGGTTAGCTGGCCGCATTGAAGAAGAAGGCCGCGCCTGCATTATCGTCGTCAACAAGTGGGACGCGGTGGAAAACAAAGATACCTACACCATCAACGAGTACACCCGCGAGATCCGTGAGCGGCTTTACTTTATCGACTGGGCACCCCTGTTGTTTGTCAGCGCCCTCACGGGGCAGCGCACCCATAAGATTTTTGCCGAGGTCAACACGGCGGTAGCCGCCCATCGCAAACGCATCCCCACCGCCGTGGTCAACGAGGTGCTCCAGGATGCCCTTGCCTGGCAATCGCCCCCCGCTAACCGCCAAGGCAAGCAGGGCAAAATCTACTACGGCACCCAAGTGGCGGAGCGGCCTCCCACCTTTCTCCTGTTTGTCAACGATCCCGATCTCTTCAAAGAGAACTACCGCCGCTACTTGGAAAAGCACTTCCGGCAAAACCTCGACTTCACAGGCACCCCCATTCGCTTTCGTTGGCGCGGCAAAGCCGAGCGCCTCGTGGGACGGGCAGTGCAAAAATTAGAGGGATCCCTGGCCTCCCCCTAGGACTCCACAGCGGCAAGACACCAGAACAGCTTTTTTCTGTTAAGCAAACCGCAAACAAGGCCTATGGCTGTGGATCCCAACGTCAAAACCCTGGTGGAAAACCGTCGCGCCCGCTTTGAGTACGAGATCTTGGAGACCTACGAAGCCGGGCTCCAGCTAACCGGCACAGAGGTCAAGTCAATCCGAGCCGGCAAAGCCAATCTCCAAGACGCCTTTGCCCTCTTTCGCGATGGCGAGGCCTGGCTGCACAACCTGCACATCTCCCCCCATGGCACCGCCAGCAAGGTGTTCAACCACGATCCCACCCGCCGCCGCAAGCTGCTGTTGCACCGCCGCGAGATCGACCGTCTGCGGGGCTTGGTGGAGCAAAAGGGCCTGACTGTGGTTCCCCTGAGGCTGGTGCTTAACCGCGGCTGGATCAAAGCGCATCTGGGCGTGGCCCGCGGCAAGAAGCTCCACGACAAGCGGCAGGCCATTAAAGAGCGGCAAACCCAGCGAGAGATCCAGCGAGAGCTCAAGGGGCGCTAAGGCCCGCCAAGCTTCCGGCAGCTTCCAATGGGGTGGCCAGCGGGGCAGCCTAGGCGATCCCAAATGCCGCTGGAGCCCTTCGTTGCAGCGATTTCCAGTTTTCCCCTCCCTTGGGCAGAGAGGCTGGGGGTGAGGAATCCTCCGATAGGCTTGGAAGCAAAATCCAACTCGGTCGGCTGCAGGGGGAGGGAAGGAGCCGCCGCCAGCAAGTTCTAGGCACCAGGGAGGGGGAAGAAGCGGTCGGTGGTTTTCACCCGCTCACACCAGGCGCGGATGTTGGGGAAGGGTTTGAGGTCGAAGCCGCCCTGCTCCGCCACGTGGGTGTAGGTAAAAAGGGCCAGATCTGCAATCGTGTAGCGGTTGCCCACGAAGAACGCTTTCCCCTGCAAATGGCCCTCCATGATCTCCAAGGCCTCTGTGCCGGATTTGAGGTTCTGGGCAATCAGCTCGGCGTGGGCCTCGGCTTGTCCAGCCCGCACCAGGAAGCGGGTGGTGGCAATGTAGCGGGCAATGCGGGTCTGTTCAAAAAGCAGCCATTTCAAGATCTCGGCTCGTTCCAGCCGCGTTTGGCCGTAGAGGGGGGTGTCTTCTGCTAAGTAAACCAAGATTGCCGCCGACTCGGCCAAGACCGTGCCGTCTTCCAGCTCCAAAGCCGGGATCTGGCCCAGAGGGTTCTTGGCCAGGTACTCGGGGCGGCGATTTTCTCCGACCCTAGAATTGACTTCAACCGTCTCGTAGGGGATCCCCAACTGCCTGAGGAGCAGCTCCACCTTGTAGCAATTGCCGGAGGTGGGGATCCCGTACAGTCGCAGCATGGCCGTTATCCTTCACGTGCAGCGTTGCATCTCCATAATTAGCCGCAATCACCGCTCCGCTCAACCCAAGACCCCTACGTCTCGATGCGGTAGCCGAAGTCGCGCAGCAGGTGCTCGGAGCGCCGCCAGTGGGGCCGCACTTTGACAAACAGCTCCAGGTATACCTTGCCGGCAATCAGCTTTTGAATCTGGAGGCGGGCGGCCTGGCCGATCTGCTTGAGCCTCTCTCCCCCCTTGCCGATGAGGATCCCTTTTTGCGAGTCCCGCTCCACGTAGAGGGTGGCTAGGATACGGGTAACGGTGGGGGTTTCTTCCACCTGGTCGATGGTTACGGCCACCGAGTGGGGCACCTCCTCGCGGGTATGCAGCAGCACCTGTTCGCGGATCAGCTCCGCCATAATGAACCGCTCTGGCTGATCCGTCACCAAGTCCGGCGGGTAGTAGTAGGGGCCGCTAGGCAGCAGGTCAACGGTGGCCTGGATGAGGGGCGCCAAACTGCTGGGATCCAACGCCGACACCCAGACGACAGGGGCGTTGGGCCGCAGGGCTTGGTAGCTCTCCTGGTGAGCCTGGCGCGTGGCCGCCTCTTTGGGCACAAGATCGGCTTTGTTGCAGACAAGGATGCAGGGGGTAGCAGCAGGGATCCGCTCAGCAATAAAGGCGTCGCCGCGACCTGCTGGCACTGAGCCGTCCACCACAAAGAGGACGACATCCACGCTCCCAATGGCAGCCTGGGCGTTGTGTACCAAGATCTCCCCCAGGCGGTGGTGGGGCTTGTGGATGCCAGGGGTATCCACCCAGATGATCTGGGCTTGCGGCAAAGAGAGGATCCCGCGCAGACGGTTGCGGGTGGTCTGGGCCACGGGGGAGGTGATGGCGATCTTCTGGCCCACCAGAGCGTTCATCAAGGTGGACTTGCCCACATTGGGCCGCCCGATTAGCGCCACAAACCCCGACTTAAACCCCGGCGGCGCCATCGGGATGGCCGACAGCTCCCCGCTTTTGATACCACTGTGCTCCCCCTCTACACCCGCTTGGGCTGCCTCGGCCTCCAATCCCTGCCGAGAGGGCTCCCGAAGAGGGGGATGGCTGGCACTTTGTTCCTGTTGCTCTCCTCCCATCGTGTCCCTTATCTCTGGTAGCCGGACAAGGACTGCACCTGGCTATTGTCAAAGGCCAGCGAAGCCTCAGGCAACTGCAGGGAGAGGGATCCCAGCTCAGCCAGGGTGGTACCGGGGTAGTAAAAGGCGAGGATTTGCGCCGCGTTAAACCCCTGCCGCGCCAGGGTGTAGGCGCCGTACTGGCTCAGCCCCACCCCGTGACCAAAGCCACCGCCGATAAAGCGGTAGCCTGTCAGCCGCTCGCCCTGTTTCAGGGGTTCCACGCGAAACAGGGTACTGTACAAGCGGGGAAAAGCCAGGCGCACTTGATCCTTGCGCAAAACCAATGAGTAGGGCCCTCGGGGCGTCTGCAAGCCCACTTGCAGCGCCTGCACCCGACCACTGACCGAGCGCTCCAGGACGTGCAGCCCCTGGATGGTTGTCCACTCGGGAAGAGGGATCCCGAGGTACTCTTGAGCGGCCCGCAGTTGGGCGTCTAGCTCCTCCAGCGACTGAGAGAACTCCCAGCGGAAGAGGCGCGATACCCCCGCTTCGTTGAAACCTTCCCGTCGGGCCAGAAAGGCTTGCAAGTCGCCCTCCTGCCGCAAATCAAAGAGCTGATCGGGTTGGTGGGCAATGTCAGCGCGAGGGCGCAGGTAGGGGCGCGGCTCCCCGTCCCAAACTTCTTCAAAACCTGCCGAGATGCCGCCGTTGGTGGAAGAATAAACGGCATCCACCAGCTCGCCGTTGTAGGTGAGCACCAGGCCGCTGGTCTGGCGAATCGCCTCATCAGCCCGTGGGTGGGTGCCGCTCAGCCCCTTGTAAACCTGGCAGTGGGTGTTGGCACAGAGCTGGTAATCGTCGATCCGAAAGCGGTGCAGGTTCTTGAGAGCATAGGTGCGCGCCAAGATGGCCTGGGCCGCCATGGCGGCAAAGGGAGCCCCTGGCCCCACCTCATGGGGCACCACCCCCCGCAAATAGGTTTCCAAGGGCACAGCGTTGACCACCGTATAGCTGCCGTAGGCATTGGGCTGAAGGGTAATCGATCCGGCGTAGTAGCGGTCGTTCACCCGCAGATAGCCGGCATCGGAGGTCACCCTCAGGCGAGTGCGATGGTAGCGAAAATGCTCATGCACCCAGCTCAGCTCCGCCCGTTCGCGTCGCTCCTGCACCTCCAGCCGCACCTGGGGGATCTCTTTTGCTTGCGCATATTGTTGAATCTGGATCAATTGTTGGGGAGTGTAGGCGCGGCTGGCCCACACCTGCCATTCCTGGGGCTGGGCGATCTCAGTGCGGACGCCCAGAGATTCCCAAGAGTTGGCACTGGCCTCGGCGCTCTCGAAGCTTTTGTGGCTGCTGAGGATAAGGCGGTACACGGTTTCCGGGCTGGCTAGGGCGCGGTTGACGATTCCAACAGTTACTCGCGGAGTGCGCTGCCTCTGGGTGCTGCCGTCGGCCTGGGCAAATTCCAGCGTCAGCAGCGACCCCCTTGGCGCTGCCAACTCCACTTGATCTTTGTTGGAACGGCCAAAGTGCTGCAGGATGCCCACATGTAAAACTGGGTTTTGCGGGGTAACCACCGTCGCCCAAGTCTCCCCAGGATCCCCTCCGGCAGCATGGAGCGCCAAAGCCGCAAGCAGCGCCCCCAACCCAGAAATGAGCGTACCCGGCAAGGGGAGCCGGCGCTGGGGGAAGGGAGGCTGGTAACTGGGCATAGGCGCTTTATGCTGATCATGCACCCCGTTGATTCTACCCGCATCTCTTTGGCCTACCCTAGTATGGATGCTTTTTTCTCCTATGCCCCTCCTCCTCTGCGCAAGGGATCCGGCTGGCGACTGGGCTGGGATCCGGCGCGCTCCCCGTTTGTGGCCCTGGTGGGGGGAGAAACGTGGGCGCTGGAGCTAACCCTAGAAGAATGGCAAGCGTTTGTGCAGGGGGTGTATCGTCTGCAGCAGGATATGGAAGCTGTCGCCTCCCAATTGATGGCTGAGGAGAGCATTACACTGGAGCAGACCTTTCCTGCCCTCACGTTGATTGCTAGCGGCAGCGCCACCGCTTGGGGCCTCTACCTCCAGTTGCACCAGGGCCGGCGCGGCGAAGGTTTCTGGCCAGCAGAAGTTGTCCCGGAGCTGTGCCGTGCCCTCGAGCAATTCCAGGAGTGCTGACCCGCCGCCGCTTACAGGTTTTGGGGAGGAACCCAAGGGAACTCAGGTCAAACTCCAATCAATTGCTGAAGAAAAGATACTTGATAAACCCTGAGGCCACCCCAACCACTAGGGCCACGATCGCGCCGCGGCTGATGAACTCCTGTTGGTCAAGCCGCTTGCTGTAGCCATCCATTTTGCTGCTTAGCTCCGCGATTTTCACTTCCAGGCTGCTACGGCTGAGATCGATCTTGGCTTCCAGCGCGTTGCGAGTGAGGTCAATCTTGGCTTCCAAATCGGTTTTGACCAGCCGGATCTCGCTTTTGATCTCCGTCACCTGGATTTCCAACTTGCGGTCGATGCCCTCCAGCTTTTTGTCCAAAGCCAGGAAGAGGTCTTTAACGTAAGGTGCGGAATTCCCCACGGTCTATACGGTGGGGATGGATAGCACC
>NZ_JANSJA010000049.1:0-1660 GCF_047462335.1 Synechococcus sp. H60.1 | reverse complement strand
CTTGAAAAAGCGAGGAATGACTCTAAAAAAAGACTTACCGCAGTGCGAGAGTCCAAGAAGATGAAGTGCAAAAAGAACGACTAGCTGATAGTCAAATGGTCAGAACTTGGGTCATGCTCCATCATTAGGAGCTATCCCCCCTACAGTATACGGTAGGGTATCTTGCGAAGGAGGCGCCACTTTGGCCACTTAAAGTTCCAGAGTAGCTTTCCTTCCCGCACTAAAGTGCGGGGCCTCCAGCTAACCTTCTGCGACCCACCTTCTTTCATGGAGCAACCAATCTCTTCCCTGGCACCTGATCCCATCAAGCCAGGGGATCTCCTATCCCTGGAGATCACTGACCTAACCCCCGAGGGCAATGGGATTGCCCATACGCTTGGCCACGGGCGGGGTCGGGTGGTGTTTGTGGCCCAAGGTGTGCCGGGGGATCGGGTGGTGGCCCAGGTCATTGAGATTAAGCGCAACTACCTGGTCGGGCGAATTCGTTCCCTCCTTGCTCCCTCGCCGCAGCGGGTGCGACCCGCTTGCATTGTGGCCGACAAGTGTGGTGGCTGTCAGTGGCAGCACGTCAGCTACGAGCAGCAGCTAGCCACCAAGCAGCAAATTCTCCGGGATGCCCTGGAGCGCATTGGCGGCCTTTCCCTGCCTGAGCCCGTCCCGATTTTGGGATCCCCGCAGCCGCTGCGCTACCGCAACAAGGTCACCTACCCCATCGCCAAAGCAGAGGGCCAGCCGTTGCGCATGGGCTACTACCGACCGGGCAGCCACCGCCTGGTGAACCTCAACCAATGCCCTGTGCAGGACGAGCGGCTGGATGTGTTCCTAAGGGAAATAAAGCAGGATCTGCAGGAAACTGGCTGGAGCGTGTATGACGAAAGCCGCCACCAGGGCCACCTGCGCCATCTGGGCTTGCGCATTGGCCGCCGCACCCGTGAGGTGCTCCTCACCTTGGTCAGTTGCAGCCGCGACCTGCCCCATCTGGAAAGGTGGGCCCAGCGCTGGCTGCAGCGCTACCCTGACCTGGTGGGGGTCTGTCTTAACCTCAACCCGGCCCGCACCAACGTCATCTTTGGCCCGCAAACGGAGGTCATTGCCGGGCGGGGATCCCTGCGGGAAGAATTGGCCGGTCTTTCCTTTTGGATTGACAGCACCTCCTTCTTTCAGGTCAACACGGAGCAGGCGGAGGCCTTTTTTACCTGGATAGTGGATCAGCTCCAGCTGCGTGGCGAAGAGATCGTCCTAGACGCCTACTGCGGCATCGGCACCCTAACCTTGCTCTTGGCCCGGCGGGCCAAACGGGCGATAGGGGTGGAAGTCCTGCCGGCGGCGGTGGCCCAGGCCCGCTACAATGCCCAGTTCAACGGCATCGCCTCGGCCCAATTTTTCCAGGGCACAGTAGAAGCGGTTTTGCCGACTCTGCCTCCTGCCGATATCGTGGTGTTGGACCCGCCGCGGCGCGGCTGCGACCTGCAGGTGCTCGAGATCCTGAAGCAGCGACAACCTCAGCGCATCGTCTACATTAGCTGTCACCCTGCCACCTTGGCGCGCGACCTGCAAATCCTGATGGCCGAGGGATCCTACCGCCTAACCCAATGGCGAGCCGCTGACTTCTTTCCCCAAACGGGCCATGTCGAGGGAGTGGTCTTTTTGGAGCGGGTCT
>NZ_JANSJA010000048.1:0-17474 GCF_047462335.1 Synechococcus sp. H60.1 | reverse complement strand
GTTATGACATCGGGGTAACGGAAAAACTCGACGTCAAGGGCATGACCCATAAAGCCGAAGGTAAAGAGAAGAAGCGCAAGGCCGGACTGAACAAGTCGATTCTGTCGGTAGGTTTTGCAACCCTCAACCGGCTGTTGACCTACAAAATTGAGCAGAAAGGCGGTTTGGTCTTGTTTCTTCCTACACAAACCCTCAAGCCGTCTCAGCGCTGTCCGCAGTGTGGTGCTGTTCACAAGGAGTGGGCAGAGCTAAGTAACCGCTATCATGTCTGCCCTGCCTGTGGTTTTGCGACACCGCGGGACAGGGGGACGGTGATGGTACTGTACAACGTTGCCGTTAATCGGCAACCGGGGCTGGGAACCAGCCTCGTGAGTCTTGGATGCTTCAGCTCTACTTCACAGACCCGGTACACGGGATCCACGGAGCAACTGGGGCAGAAGAAGAGACAAAAGCTCCGCTGCCAAGCGGGTGAGGAAACCCCACCCGCCTACGCGGTGGGGTAGTTCATAACCTCACGAATTAGGGGGATGCCAAAACTGGGCCGCAAGAATCTACTGGCTATGGCCAGCCCTTAGCAAGGTGGGACTGTGGGGTGGCTTAGCGGTGTCTGTCGAACCAGCGCATCAGCATCGCCGCCAGGCGTTCAGGGTTGTGGCGCACCAAGCCAGTCTCAGAATCCTCTTGCATGACATTGGCCAAGACAGCCCGACAGCCCAGGTAGGCCAGCTTATCCGGATCCAAGACCACAAACTCGGAACCGTTGCGGCGGTAATGTTCTAGGGCACGGGGGGAAGGGGGATCCCGTTGCACCAGGACAGCATCGAACAAGCGCACGCCCGCCACCCGATCCAGAGCCATGACGTGATCCCCAACGGTGTAGCCGTCGGTTTCCCCTGGCTCGGTCATAATGTTGCACACGTAGATGTGGGGTGCCATGTTCTTGGCCAAGGCTTCCACAATCTCCGGGATCAAAAGGTTGGGGATGATACTGGTGTAGAGACTGCCCGGCCCCAGCACCACAAACTCTGCCGCCTCGATGGCCTCGATGGCCTCAGGCAAGGCGGGAGGGTTGGGCGGGTCGCAGCCAATGCGACAGATGCGCCCCCTGGCTTTGGCAATGTTGGACTCGCCCACCACGCGGCGGCCATCGCTTAACTCGGCCCAGAGGGTGACATCCGCCAGGGTAGCCGGCAGCACTCGTCCTTGAATGGCCAAGACTTGCGAGGTGGCGGTGATGGCCCGAATCAGGTCGCCGCCGGTAACGGCGGTGAGGGCGGTGATGAACAGGTTGCCAAAACTGTGCCCGCTCAGCCCTTCCCCAGCCTGGAAGCGGTATTGAAACAGCTCCGTGAGCAGCTTTTCTTCGTTGGCCAAGGCGGTAAGGCAGTTGCGGATGTCGCCGGGGGGCAACACGCCGATCTCCCGCCGCAAGCGCCCTGAGGAGCCGCCGTCATCGGCCACAGTAACAATGGCGGTGATGTTGGAGCTGTAGCGCTTCAACCCTCGCAGCAGGTTGGAAAGGCCGGTACCGCCCCCCAGCACCACAATGCGAGGGCCACGGCTCAGGCGTCGCCGCAACAGGAGCTTATCCACCAGCGCCTCGTCTCCTTCTGGGATCAGCACATCTTCGATGGAGCGCATGGCGCTGCGGAAGCCCAGCACCACCATCACCAGGCCGATCCCGGTTACCAAGGGGCCGCTGATGGTGTTTGGGATCCAGGTGGTGATCAGGCGCAGGGTGATGTCGATTAATCGCTTGAGGCGAAAGATGGGGGTCAGCTCTGTCCAGATGGCGATGCCCAGCACCATCAGCAGCACGCCCCCCACGGCCAGGGTGAGCCAGCGCTTGACCGCCAGACCAGGGAAGAGCCATTTCCAGCCATTTCCCGGCCAAGCGGCCTTGCGACGGCGAGGCCCCCCCACGGTGGACTTGTTGCTGAGCACGGGCTTAGTCATGGGGAGGTGCAGGAACACCGGCCAAAGGGATCCTAACCTGTTGCTGTTCTACGCCAGCGTCAGGGGGGGGCGGGCCAAAGCGAGCCTCCAGCTCCCGCTGCGAATCCAGCAAATGGCGGTGCTGCACCTGGATGTTCAGGGCAGGCAGGGCAGGGTTGTCGGTGGGGACGGCCCAAGGCCGCAGATCTTGAGCCAGGCGCTCCACCAGAGCCACAGAGCGATGTTGCCCGCCGGTGCAGCCGATGGCCACGGTTAGGTGGGGCCGTCGTTCTGCTCGGTAGTGGGGCCAGAACGCCTGCACCAGAGAAAAGATCTGCCGGTAGGTGGATTGGGTAACTGGATCCGCAAAGAGGAACGCCTGCAGAGGCGGATCCTGGCCGGTCAGGTGGCGCAGATGGGGCTGAAAGAAGGGATTGGGCAAAAAGCGCACGTCGAACAGCAAGTTGGCATCGAGGGGAGCACCGTACTTGAAGCCGAAGCTGACCAGCCTCAGGTTGAGCGGCTGCGGGATCCCGTGGGCCAGGGCCTGTAATTGCTGCCGCAGTTGCTGGCTGTCCAGCTCAGACGTATCCAGAAGGTGGGTGCAGCGCTCCCGCACGGGGGCCAGATCGCGCACTTCCTGCTCAATGGCCTCCAACAGGCCAACGCCAGGGTGGTGAGGGTGGGGGCGGCGGTGGGCGCTAAGACGGTTGAGCAATACCAGAGGACGGGCCTCCAGAAAGAGGAAAGGGATCCCTTGCGCTTGCCGCCAGCGGTCAAAGGCAAGGAACTGCTCCCGATATTCCGGGATGTGGAGGTTTAGGCTCACCGCCAGAGCAGGGTGGCGAGGCCGCATCGCCTCGATCAAAGAAACAGCCTGGTCAGGCGGGATCCCTTCCAAGCCGGTGTAGCCCAGTTGTTCCAATTGCTGGATGGCCAGGGTTTTCCCAGATCCCGTCAGCCCAGCGATAACCAGAACAGGCAAGGTCACGGGGGTCGGTCTAGTCGGTTGATCGTCCATGCAGCCTATTCTAGGGCGAGGGGGAGCCGAAAAACCGGATGCCAAGCGCTCAAGTCTGGGAGGCTGTTGCAGCTTCTCTGTCCGTTTTCCCCGCCGGTCTCAGGAGGGGAGCGCTGGGGCAGAGATCGGCCAGAAAACACTGGTCGCAAAGGGGTTTACGGGCGGTGCAAATGGCCCGCCCATGGTCGATCAGGCGAATGGACCAATTTTCCCAGTCGGCTTGCGGCAACAACTGCATGAGATCCCGCTCGATGCGCACGGGATCCTCGTGCTCGGTGAGGCCGAGGCGACGGCTGAGGCGCTTGACGTGGGTATCGACAGTCACGCCGGCGTTGATGCCAAAGGCATGGGCCAGCACCACATTGGCCGTCTTGCGGGCCACCCCCGGCAGAGTGAGCAGCTCCGGCATGGTGCGCGGCACCTGGCCGCCGAAGTCGGTCACGATCTTGCGGCAGGCCTCTTGGATGTGTTTAGCCTTGTTGCGGTAGAAGCCGGTGGAACGGATCAGGGCCTCGATCTCCTCCCGTGGGGCTGCCGCCAGCGCCTGGGCATCGGGAAAGCGGCGAAACAGCTCCGGCGTAACTTGGTTGACCCGCTCGTCGGTGCACTGTGCAGACAAAATGGTGGCCACCAGCAGTTGCAGCGGCGTTTGGTAGTGGAGGGCACAGGTGGAGTTGGGATAATGGCGCTTCAGCCGGATCAGGATCTCCAAAGCCCGCTGGCGCAAAGCCCGCTTGCTAGTCATCTGCAGCTAGCCCGACCCGGTGACAATGGCAAGGGTGTCCTTAAAGATCAGCACTACCCCCAGACCCAGCAGCAGCACCAAGCCCGTCTGCATCACCCGTTCCTCCAGTTCTCTGGGCAGCCGCTTGCCGCGGATCGCTTCCAGGATCAAAAAGGCGATGTGCCCCCCATCCAAGGCGGGCAGGGGCAACAGGTTGAGAATGGCCAGGTTGATGCTGATCAAAGCGGTGAAATTAAACAAGCTGGCCGCGTCATCCCGCGCCAAGTCGGCACCAATCTTGACAATCCCCACCGGCCCGGATACCTGGGTGGCCGTGTTTTGGAAGTTCTGCAGGAGCTGCTGCAGGCCACTGATGTTCATCATCACCAGGCGCTGGTAGGCATTCCCGGCTTCGGCAAAGATCTCTGCCAGGCTCTGGGCCGGGCGCAGTGTCACCTCTTGGTTGGGGGCCAGGTTGACCCCAATGGCCACCACCTCTCCCCGCATCTCGGGAATCACCGTGATCTCCAGAATGGGATCCCCTTCCCCTCGCTGCACCTGCAGGGGGACGGGCTGGTTTTCGCTGCGGCGGATCAACGCCTGAAAATCATTGAGAGCTGCCAAGGCCGAGGTCTCGTCGGCAACTGTGCTGTAGTCGTGGTCGGCCGCCCGCAACACCACATCTTCCGCCTGCAAGCCAGCTTGCTCCGCCGGGCTATCCGGCATCACCTGAGCAATGAGAATGCCAGGCTGGATGCGCGTAACCGAGGGGATCCCCACCGAAGCAAACATCAGCACCAGCACCAGGTAGGCAAAGGCCAGGTTGGCCATCACCCCCGCGCTCATCACCACCAGGCGATCCGCAACAGGGCGGTTCTTCAGCAGATCCGGGTCGTCGGGCGGGTAGGGGGAGCGCTCGTCATCGTCGGGAAAGCCCACGTAGCCCCCCAACGGCAGGGCGCGAATGGCGTACTCCGTCTCCTTGCCCTGGTAGCGCCACAGCACCGGGCCAAACCCCAGCGAAAAGCGGTTGACGTGGATCCCTTGGAGTTTGGCTGCCGCGAAGTGTCCCGCCTCATGCACCAGGATCAGCAGGGCGAGGATGGCGATGGAGAGGAGGACAGGCATGGGCTGGCTTGAAGGAAAGAAGGAAAAAAGGTCAAGAGGCAGAGAGTCACAGCGACGGCTGCACCTGCTGCCCTAGGGAACCAAGATAACAGACCAGAAGCGGCAGAGCCCTCAGAACACCTGTTCTACTTCCAGGATGTCGGGAATGCTCTCCCGCAACTTGCGCTCGATGCCCATTTTTAAGGTCAGGGTGGAACTGGGGCAGGCGCCACAGGCCCCCTGTAGGCGCAGCTTCACCACCGGTCCGTCGATTTCCACCAGCTCTACATTGCCGCCATCGGCTTGCAGGTAGGGGCGCAGCTCGTCCAACACTTTTTCCACATTTTCGGCGTTCAATTCCAGTGCTTGTGCCATAGTTGCTTCCAGCTTTGCTGAGACCTTGCCTAAGACGTTGATTGTAGCCATTTCTCGCCTCACCCCCCAAGCCAGGGAGGGATGGCCTTTCTTCAGCATAGTCTCCTTCTTTCGGGGTGGGGGATGAGATCCCCCTCTTCAGCCAGAAGACTAGAATAGGAGTCGGATTTGCCTATTGCGAGTAGCAGACCCAAGCATATTCTGAGCAGGGGCGCTTTCTTCGCCATGTTAGATGTCTTGCTGATTGGGATCTTCATGTTGGCCGGGGCAGGTCTCGGATTCTACGGCCTGGATCTGCTCCCTCCTGCCGCCATCCAGGGGGCCAATGTGGAGGGGGCGCGCGTGGTTACCAGCGGCTTTGGTGTCCTGGCGGGTTTGGCTTTGGGATCCCTGGTGCGCTGGGGCTACCGCCGCTTCGAGGCCAATGTACGCTCGCTGCCGCCGGATGTGTTGATCAGCCGCTCGGTGGGGCTGGTGATTGGCCTGGTGATTGCCAATTTGGCCATGGCTCCTGTCTATTTGTTGCCCCTGCCCCAGCAGCTCAATAACTTTATTGAGCCACTGGCCTCCATCTTTTTTAGCCTGTCCTTTGCCTACTTGGGGGTAAGTTTGGCCGATACCCATGGCCCTGCACTCCTGCGCCTGTTCAACCCCAACTACGCCCTGCAGGCGGCGGCAGAAGGCAGTGTGGTGGCGGCCAGCGCCAAGGTTTTAGACACCAGCTCGATCATCGACGGGCGCGTGGCCCAGTTGATCGAGACGGGCTTTTTGGAGGGGACGCTGGTGATCCCTCGCTTTGTCATCGCGGAGCTGCAAACCATTGCCGACAAAGCCGATCCGCAAAAACGGGAGCGAGGTCGCAGAGGGTTGGATACGCTGCAAGCGCTGCGCCAGTCTTACCCCGAGCGCTTTGTGATTCACGAAGCCAACTACCCGGATCTGACCACCGTGGACGAGAAGCTGGTGCGCCTTGCCCAAAATGTGGGGGGAACGCTGGTGACCACCGATTACAACCTGAAAAAGGTGGCCACGCTGCAGGGGATCAAGGTGCTGAACGTGAACGAGCTGGCCGAAGCGCTGCGACCCATCTACATTGCTGGCGATAGCTTCGAGATCAAGATTACCCGCGAAGGCAAGGAGCCGGGCCAGGGGGTAGGCTATCTGGAGGACGGCACGATGGTGGTGGTGGAAGAGGGACAGCGCTCTCTGGGCAAGACCCGCTCTGTTGTGGTGACCAGCGCCATTCAAACCTCGGCGGGCCGGATGATCTTTGCCCGACTCAACAAGGACTCCAGCCCAGCTTCCTCTGCGAAAACCTGAGGCTTCAGGCCGAAGAGCTCTGTTTTTCCGACGCAATGATGGCCTCTTCCCCAATGGGTGTCCTCCAACCAGATCTAATTTTCTACACCCAGGATCGCCAGCAGCGTTTCTGGAGTTTTTATTGGGAGGGTGCTGAGAACTACGCTATCTACCCGCCGCAGATCCTGAGCGGACAGCAAAGCTGGGAGGTGGCTAATGCGGAGGAGTACCAAGCCAAGCTCGAGCAGGTGTTTGCGAGTGGGGATCCCTTGCAGCACCAGTGTCAGGTGATCTCTCCCCGCTACAAGTTGCACTTGCATCTTTGCCTCAACCCGGTGCGGGACATGGAGGGGGAGGTGGTGGCCGTCTCGGTGGTGGGCAAGGTGTTGGGGGCAACGCCTTTCAACTTGGCCGGCGGAGCCAGCAGCTCTACTGCCCAGCCCCATCCCCTTCTGACCAACCCGGTGCCGGGGATCACGGCCCAGTTGCTGCGCAACATCGGCCACTCCCTGGATATCCGCGAGCTGTGCCAGCAGACGGTGGAGCAGTTGGGGCAGTTGTTTGGGGTGGATCGCTGCCTGTTGGCCCTCTACGAAGTGGGGCAGGACTCCCTCACGGTTAACGCCGAGTACCGCCGCAACCCAGGGGATCCCTCGCTGTTGAACCAGACGTTGCGTCTGGCGGATCACCCGCCTCTGCTGCAAGCCCTTCGTCAAGAAGAGCCGGTGGTGATGGGACGCCATCTGGCCATCGCCATGTCTTACCGGGGCTATGCCAACAGCCTGCTCTGGCTGGAAGTGTTGCCCCCCAACGAAGCCCCCGTCTGGCAGGCCGGCCACCTCCAGGTGCTGCAGAGCATCGCCACCTACCTGGGCACGGCGATTGCCCACGCCATCTTGCTGGATCAAAGCCGCCAACTGGCCACTCGCCTGCAGTTGGCCAACCAGACACTGCGCCAGAAAAACAAAGAGCTGGAGCAGGCCCGTGCCCAAGCAGAATCGGCCAACCAACTGAAAAGTCAATTCTTGGCCAATACTTCCCATGAGCTGCGCACCCCTCTCAACGGGATCATCGGCTTTATTAGGCTGGTGCTGGACGGAATGGCCGAAAGCCGAGAAGAGGAGCTGGACTTTTTGCAGGAAGCCTACCGCTCGGCCCTGCACCTGTTGGCCTTGATCAACGACGTGCTGGACATCGCCAAGATCGAGGCAGGCAAAATGCAGTTGGAGTTTCAGCCCTGCGACCTGCAAGTCCTCTTCAAGGATGTGGAGGCCAAAACCAGTTTGCAGGCCAGTCAAAAGGGATTGCAGCTCAGCTTCTACCTGCCCCCCACGGCAGAGCCCATTTTGCTCTATGGCGACTACCAACGCCTGCTGCAGGTGATGCTCAATCTAGTGGGCAATGCCATCAAGTTTACCCCCAGGGGTTCTGTGACGGTGCGAGCAGACCTCCTGCCGGGCGAGCCGGGGATGGCCCGCATTCGCGTGATTGACACCGGGATCGGTGTGTCGTTGGAAAAGCAGCAGAAGCTGTTTCAGGCCTTCACCCAGGTGGATGGCTCCACCACCCGCCAGTACGGAGGCACCGGCTTGGGCTTAGCCATCAGCCAACGGCTGGTGGAGGCGATGGGGGGAGAGATCAACTTCTATAGCCTGGGCGAAGGGCTGGGATCCACCGTCACTTTTACCGTGCCCCTCTACCGCCAGCCGCTCCTGGGCGGGGAGGCGAGCCCAGCTCAAAAAGGTTCCCCCGAGGATACAGATCCCAACCTAATCTCCTATCCGGCCCAGTGCTGATCCAGCAATGCCCTATCCCCGCAAACGGTTTGGCCAGCATTGGCTTAAGGATCCCACGGTTCATGAGGCGATTTTGCGGGCTGCCCAGTTGCCGCCCCCTCAGAGGGATCCTCCGTGGGTTCTGGAGATCGGCCCTGGCACTGGGCAGTTGACGCAGCGGTTGCTGGCCCAGGGCGTACATGTGGTGGCAGTGGAGATCGATCGAGATCTGTGTCGGCTGCTGCAAAAGCGCTTCGCCGACCAACCCCGCTTTCACCTGGTGGAAGGAGATTTTCTTCGCCTGCCGCTCCCGCCTCAGGCCCGCCTGCTGGTGGCCAATATCCCCTATAACCTCACCGGCCCAATTTTGGAGAAAGTGCTGGGATCCCCGGCCCAACCGGTGAGGCAGTTTGAGCGCATCGTCTTGATGGTGCAAAAAGAGCTGGCTGAGCGCCTGCAGGCCGGCCCCGGCAGCAGGGCCTACGGTGCTTTGAGTGTACGGGTGCGTTACCTAGCTGAGTGCGAGCTCATCTGCCGCGTGCCCCCCAGCGCCTTCCGGCCTCCTCCCCAAGTGGAATCGGCAGTGGTTCGCCTCACTCCCCGCCCTGCCCCCATCCCCGCCCGCGATCCCCGCTGGTTCTCCCAACTGGTTTGCCAGGGCTTCTCCACCCGCCGCAAGCAACTTGTCAACGCTCTAGGAGGCCTCGTGGATCGCCAGACCGTGGCCGCCGCTCTCGCCCAGCTCCGCCTCAGCCCCACGGCCCGTGCCGAAGAGCTGGATCTGCCCGATTGGCTGGCCCTGAGCGATCTGCTACTGGAGCAGACACCTAGGATGGCTGCCGTTTCCGGCGAGGGAAAACCGCGGTAGGGTGAGAGGGAGTCCTCAAGGGTTTTTCACCAGATTCCAAAACAACCTATGCTCAACAACCAGGGCAAACAGATCCTTGTAACTGGCGGTACCGGTGGGCTGGGGTTGGGAGTAACCCCCGTGCTCCTGGACACAGGGGCAGAGTTGACCTTGACCTACCGCCAAGAAGAGGAGTTGGCTGTCTTGCGGCAGCGCCTGCCGGCCAATAGCCTGGGCCAGGTGCGCTGTGTGCAGGTGGATTTGCTGAACGAAGCCGCTGTGGCACAGCTCATTGACGATCTGCCCCGCGTTGATGGCTTGGTGCACCTGGTGGGCGGCTTTGCCATGGGCCCCACCCACGAGTACAGCTTAGAAAATTGGCGGCGTGACTTTGACCTCAATCTCACCACCACTTTTTTGGCCTGTAAGCACAGCCTGCGCAAGATGTGGCAACAGGGTTATGGACGGATCGTGACCGTGGCCTCCCGAGGGGCGGTAGAGCCGGGATCCCAACTGGCCGCCTACTGTGCTTCCAAAGCGGGGGTGGTGGCCCTGACCCGCACCATTGCCGCCGAAACCAAAGGCACTGACATCACCGCCAACGCAGTTCTGCCCAGCATCATCGACACGCCAGCCAACCGGGCTACCATGGGCTCCGAGCAGGCAGAGCTGTGGGTAAAGCCCGAGTCTATCGGCCAGGTGATCGCCTTTTTGGTCTCGGAAGCGGCGCGGGATCTGAGAGGGGCAGCGATCCCGGTGTAC
Source organism: Synechococcus sp. H60.1 (assembly GCF_047462335.1). Lineage (NCBI taxonomy): Bacteria > Bacillati > Cyanobacteriota > Cyanophyceae > Synechococcales > Synechococcaceae > Synechococcus > Synechococcus sp. H60.1. The sequence continues at coordinate 7,629 of NZ_JANSJA010000048.1, read as the reverse complement.
GGCAATGTCTAAGCTGCTTGGTTGACCGCACCCCCAGACGGCCTTCATGATACGAGGGTAGAGGCTTATTTTCGTGCCGTTTTCTTATGCTGAAGCGATTGTTCTCGGGGGGCTGGCGTCGGCAAATTGGCCGCATTGAGGTAACAGGGGTGATCGATGGCAGAACCCGGGAGCGGGTTCTCAAAGCCTTGAAAGAGGTGGAAGAAAGACAGATCCCGGCAGTGGTGTTGCGCATCGACAGCCCCGGTGGGACAGTGGCAGACTCCCAGGAAATCTACAATGCCCTCTCGCGCCTGCGGGAACGCAAGGGCACCCGCATTGTGGCCAGCTTTGGCAACATCGCTGCCTCTGGGGGGGTTTACATTGCCATGGGAGCCGAGAAAATTGTCAGCAACCCCGGCACCATCACTGGCAGCATCGGCGTCATTATCCGCGGCAACAATCTCGAACGGCTGCTGGACAAGGTAGGGATTTCCTTTAAGGTCATCAAGTCCGGCCCCTACAAGGATATCCTTTCCTTTGACCGCGAGCTGACCCCAGAAGAGCGCAACATCCTCCAAGAGTTAATCGACATCACATACGGCCAATTTGTGCAAACCGTTGCTGCCGCTCGCCGGCTGAGCGTGAATGTGGTCAAAACCTTTGCCGATGGACGCATTTTCAGCGGCGAACAAGCTCTGCACCTGGGCGTGGTGGATCGCCTGGGCACAGAAGAGGATGCCCGCCTCTGGGCCGCGGAGCTGGCAGGGCTGCCGCCCGATGCGAAGTTCTGCGATCTACTCCCACGGCGCAGGGGTTGGGCTCGCTTGCTACCGGCGGCAGAGGCATTGGCGCGTCTGCAATTTGAGGTAAGCACCTCAGGCCTGCCCCTGTGGCTCTACACTGGTTCGTGAGAGGCGACCTCCAGAACTGTGAGGATTGGTTCTTCCGCCCCCAAGCCTTATGCCGGCATAAGAGAAAAGCAAAGCCGGAAGCCGCTTTGCCACTCGTTCCTGGCCGGGGGCTGGGGGTGGTGCATCTGGCTTTCTGGAGTTATTCCTCTATTTGCCAGGGATCCTGTGCCAACTCCTCGTCGAAGATGCGGGGGGGACGCACTGCCATCAGCACCTGGCCCAGCAGGGGAGAGGGGGGCAAATTCTCTATCCACTCCACCGCCACGGCTCCCTCCCGATCCACCAGGAAAACCCCCGCCATTCCTTCCCAGGTGCGAACGGCGCGATCGACCACCAGCAAAATTGGATCCTGTTCTTCTTCAGGTGCCACCGGCCAGCCCAACAGGGATCCCAGCAAACCATTCTCCACCTGCAGGGCGACTGGGTCGGCGGCCCTTTGAATGGCTGGCCAAGCGGGCAAGGCCATCCACGTTTGCCCAGCCACGCTGGTGACCCAACCAAAAAGGCCTTGAGGCTCAACGGCAGGGATCTGCTCCCAGGTGGCAGTAGAAAGAGGCAGGGATCCAGCCACCGGCATCAGGCGGGGCAGATCCTCTTCCGGGCGAAACACCGAAAGCCTGGGCAACGGCTTGCGCTGGGGTTGGGAGCCGGGAGCCAGCGTCGACAAGAGCCGCTCAACCTGTTGGCGGGCCGTTTCGCTGTGGGCATACTGAAAGGCGCGGCCAATGGCCCGGGCTCGCTCCTGTAGATCGCGGGTTTCCTGGGCAGTTTTCCAGGCTTGATAGGCCACCGCATCGCCAGGGTGATCCGTGAACCCTTCCGGGAGCTGCCGCAGTTGGGCATAGTTCTTCATGGCACGGGCGATCTCGTGCGCCTCATCGGCACCTAGGTTGCGGCTGACAATCAGCTCCGCCACCCGGACGCGATCCTGGGGCGAGAGGATGCGCAACTCGTAGAGGATATCGCTGCCTTTTTGGGCAAAGTGCTCCAAAACAGCTAAGCTGGCTCCTGCTTTCGCCATTCCTTCGTAAACCTGGGCGGCGACAATGATCTGGTTTTGGCGGACGGGCTCAAACCCAGTCGCCTCGAAGATGGCCTGGGGAGTCACTTTCTGTCGTTGCAAGCTTTGGCAGGCCTTTGCCCAGTCCAGCCACCCCCCCTCTTTGCGCCGCAGCCGATCCATCAACAGGCTGGGATCTTCCTCCGGAACAGAGGATTCCGGCAAATGCTGACTCATCGCTAGGCTTCCTCCGCAACGACAATAGCCCAAAATAAACTACCCCACCGCCTAGGCGGGTGGGGTTTTAGCGCTACGCGCCGCTGACGCGAATAGCAGCTCTGCAGTTGGCAAGCCAACCACGAACCCCCCTCTATCCCCCCGTATACAGAGGGAAGGGGGGCAGGCTGGTTTATGGCAGCCCCCCAAAAGTGCAATCACATTCTTGACTCCTGCTCTTGCCGCCTTGTAGCGCACAAACTGCCTCAACGGGCAGAACGCCCCTCGCGCTAGCGGGCCGTAGGCCTCACTGTTCAACCGCCGCCGTTCTGTCTAGCTGCGCGGCTGTTGGTTGACACGTTCCCCCTCCCGCCAGCGAACCTTAGGCCTTGGTTGCGTCCAGCTTTGGGGCTCGCGACGCAGCCACCTCGAGCTTGCAGGAGATAGTCAGGACTTGGGTCATACTTATTAGGTGCCATCCCTCCCCACCGTACCGTATGGACGGTGGGGTACCCCGCCTATTGCGATGAACTTTGGTGGGCACACTAGCTCATGCTGACCCGGCTACGGTCGTAGTTGAGCCGAAAAGTGGGATGTACCTTCCCCTGGATGCGGTTCCAGAAGTTGCGCACATTGACATGCAGGCCAACCCGCTCTGTGCCACGCACCAACATGGCTTGCTGACGAATCCGAATCGCGCGTTGGTGGCCCATCATCAGGCGGCGAGCCAGCTCATCCAGAACGTGAGAACGGCCAGGAGCAGGTGCCTCGGCTGTCTGAACGGTTTGAGGCGGCGCTGCAGCAGCTTCGGAACGATAGGCCACACCCCGATAGAGCAGGTCAAGGTTGGTGGGCAAAACCACCGGCTTGCTCAGGTGGCGGAACCGCCAGTCCAGCCCCCGATAGCGACCCCCCACTTTGCCCGGAGAAACAGTCACCGTCGCCGGTGAGTGGGTGTAACCAACGCCACGGTAAGAGAGTTCCATGATCTTCGCCTCCAAATGTAATAGTCTGCATCCACTTCACTTCCTGAGGAGTGACCCGGGATGTCCCGTGGACAGTCCCAGGGGTTGAGGCGCGTTCCTTCGGGATAGCTCCCTACTTCCGTCCTCCGGCTGCCGTCTTGCTCCTTTCTGGATCGAACAGCACGCGAGAGGATGAACGATTTCTATCTACGTTCTGTATTATAAGCTACGGTTTTGAGGTATCGCTATCAACTTTTAACAAAAATTTCTACTGATCCCCTGTCTGGCTGCCCGAGAACCCCTACTGGGGTGCAGGGGATCCCCTTCGGGAGCCGGTTTCAGCGTTTTGGGCTGGGCCTTCTACCCTCTCGAGAGGTGAAGAGAGGCATTATCGTGGAAGAATACTCAGGATTGGCTACAAAAGTTCATACTCCTCGGTGGGTGTCTCTGTGCAGGAAGACTTTCGCCTGATTCTGGACATCGTGACGGTGTTGGCGGCAGCAGCGGCGGGTGGCTTTCTGGCAGCGCTGCTGAGGCAGCCGGTGTTGCTTGGGTACCTCCTGGCGGGGATCCTGGTGGGGCCAACGGGTCTGGGGTGGATCAAAGAAGTGGTGCAGGTGGAAACTCTGGCCCAGTTCGGGGTGACCTTTTTGCTATTTACCTTGGGGGTGGAGTTTTCCCTCAAAGAATTGCGCCAGGTGCGGGGGATCGCCATTGGCGGCGGTGCCTTGCAGATCGGCCTGACCATCGCGATCACAGCGGTGCTGGCGGTGGCCAGCGGCTGGCTGACGCCGGTGCAGGGGATCTTCCTGGGGGCGGTGCTCTCTTTGTCTTCCACGGCGGTGGTGCTCAAAAGCCTTACCGAGACCAACCAGATGGGCACGCCCCAAGCTCAGGCCATGCTGGGGATCTTGATTGTGCAGGATCTGGCGGTAGGGCTGATGCTGGCGGTGTTGCCGGCTTTGGATTGTCCTTTGCCGGAGCTGGCGGGATCCCTGGCCAAGTCCCTGGCGGAGATCGGCCTGGTGGGTCTGGGAGCAGTGGTGGGCGGGATGTGGCTGGTGCCCGCTTTCCTGCGGCTTTTGGCGCAGCAGGAGAGCAAAGAAGTGTTTTTGCTGGGGGTGATCAGCCTCTGTGTGGGGATTGCCCTGTTGACGGAGCGGCTGGGCATTTCCAGTGAGATCGGGGCTTTTATCGCCGGGCTGATGATCTCAGAAGTGGAATACGCCGACCAGACCCTGGCTTACGTAGAGCCCTTGCGGGATGTGTTTGCCGCCCTCTTTTTTGCTGCCATTGGTATGCTCATCGATCCCAGCTTTATCGCCGCCCACCTGCCCTTGATCCTAGGGTTAGTGGGGCTGGTGATGGTGGGCAAGTTTTGCCTGGTGGCCCCTTTGGCCGGTCTGTTCGGCTACCCGCTCCCCTCAGCGGTGTTGGTGGGGCTGGGCCTCTCGCAGATCGGCGAGTTCTCCTTTGTCTTGGCCAGTGAAGGGCAGGCGCTGGGGCTGGTGTCGCGGCAACTCTATTTGCTCATCGTCAGCACCACCGCTGTTACCCTGCTCGTCACTCCCTTTCTGCTCAGGGGCGCGCCGCGACTGCTGGCAAACTTACAAGGGATCCCCTTCTGGGCCCGTTGGCTGGAAGGGAGCGAGCAGCCCCGCGCTCTGGCTCCCGACGCTCCCCAAGAGGGGCACGTGGTGGTGTGCGGCTATGGACAGGTGGGGCAAGACATCGTGCGCATCCTGGAAGCCCGTCGCCATCCCCTTTTGGTGATTGACCAGTCGGAACGGGTGATCCAACAGTTGCGCTCGCGCGGGATCCCCTATCTCTACGGCAATGCCGCCAGCGCCCTGGTGCTGGAGAAAGCTTGTCTGTCCCAAGCTCGCGCCCTGGTGATCGCCCTGCCGGATCGCCTGAGCATGCGCCTCTGCTTGAAACGGGCGCTGGAACTGGCGCCCCACCTGGATGTGGTGGTGCGGGCCACCCATGAAGAGGACATCGAGCAGCTCTATCAGTTGGGAGCCCGAGAAGTCGTCCACCCGGAATTTGAGGCCAGCCTGGGGTTGTGCAGCCATGTGCTGCTGAAGCTGGGCGAGCCCCTGGAGGTCATCCAGCAGGAGATTCTGGCCATCCGCAGCAGCCACTACCGCGATTTGCGACCTCTCCACCCCAGTTGCCTGATCCCCACGCCTGTCAGTTGGCTGACACCCCCTTCTCCCCCCCTCCCCGCTCCTGCCAAGGGCAGCTCACCTGAGGTGCTGGCCTGGTGGGAACACTGGCAGCGCCCCGTGCAGCCGGAATGGGCAGGGATCTCAGGCTCCGCTGAGTAGATCTCTCAGGGGAGCTAGCCAGGATAAGGGATCCGCAAAAGCTCGTTGACCGGCGGGCGAGCCACCTGCAACTGTTTTCCGTCCGGCCACTGGATCTGGATTTCCTTGACCAGCGTTTCGGATCCCAGGCCAAAGTGGGCCACCGGCTCCATCTGACAGAGGTAGCCGCTGCCGGCATCGATGGGACGGATCTGCGTGCGAGTGGGGGTGATCAGCCGCACCAGGGCGCCGCGGGCCGGGGATCCTTGGCGAGTCAGGGGCAAGACCCTTAGCCAGTTGTTGGCATTAGCCAGGGGGCGGTAGAAGCTCAGGGGCTGGGCGCCTGATTCTCCGTGGGCAATGAGCAGCTCCAGGCGACCGTCCCCATCCACATCGGCGACTGCCGCTCCCGTCCCCAATCCCTGCGGCTCGGCAGCCTCTCCAATGTCAATGGCCTGCCAGCAGCCAGAGCGCCAGCCAAACAGGCGGTTGGGCTCGCCGATGTTGTTAAAAAACAGCTCCGGGTAGCCGTCGTTGTCGAAGTCGGCAGCAATCACCGTGCGAATGCGGGAGGGCCTGGCCAGCTCCGGCGGAGCCACGTTCTTAAAGATGCCGCTAGGGGTTTGGATCCAGAGGCGATGCGGCCCTTCCCAATTGCCGTAGACCAAGTCCAGCCGCCCGTCCCCATCCAGATCCACTGCTGCCACGCCGCGCCCGTGCTCGCCGGGATCCGCCAGCCCCACTTCGGCGGCAATTTCTTCAAAGGTGCCATCCCCGCGGTTGCGAAACAAAAAGTTGGGCCCCTGCTCGTTGACAGCAAAAATGTCCATCCGCTGCGAGACCAAGGGCAGGGCCACCAGCCCCCGCCCGCCCGTTACCCGGTTCACCCCCGCCTCTGGTGCCACATCGGCAATCATTTGGCCGGAGGAAAGCTCGTAAAGGCGCATGGGGCCGCCGTAGTTGGCCACGAAAAACCCGTACCGCCCCTGGCCAAAGCGATCCACGCAGGCCACCGAGCGACCGGCCGTCAAGTTGAGGGCATCTTGGTTGTGGGGTAGAGAGAACAGATCCACCCAACGGGATCCCTGCCAGTCGAAGAGGCGATCCCCAAAGCGCTTGCGCCCGCCGAAGGTATCGGTATTCAAAACATAGAGTTCTTCTTGGCCGTCGCCGTCGAAGTCGCCGGCAGCCACCCCGATGGCCATCCGCCCTGCATCGGCCAGAGTATCGTCCACCAGATCCATCAGCGCCTGGCCGTTCCACTTCAAAACCCGATTCGGGCCGCGGAAGCCGCACACAAACAGCTCAAAAGCCCCGTCCCGATCCACATCGCAAACGGCAACCCCATAGAAAAGGGCAGGGGGGTTGAACTGGAGGAGGGAGCTGCAATCTTGAAACATGGGGATCTCGTCGGGCGGATAGGAGAGGCAGGAACTGGTGGAGCTCCAGACTCTAATGGTATGCTAGATCCTCGCTGTAACTTCCCTTTCAACCATGCCACGCATCAAATCTGCCATCAAGCGCGTCAAGATTGCCGAACGAAATCGGCTGCGCAACAAAGCTACCAAGGCCATGGTGCGCGCGCTGATGAAAAAAGTGATCTCCCTCTCCTCTACTTACGCCGCCAACCCCCAACCGGAAACCCTGCAGGAGATTCAAGCGGCGATGAGCGCTGCCTTTAGCCGCATCGACAAAGCGGCCAAAACAGGGGTTCTCCACAAAAACACAGCCGCCCGTCGGAAGGCTCGTCTATCTCGGATTGTGCAACGATCCCTAGCCGCCACAAGTGCCTCCTAAGACAGGGTTTTGGACAGGCGGAGCCCAAAGGTCTCTACTGCTGCCCCGGAAGCAAGCTTAAGCATTTGCCTACCGAGCTTTTTTGACACTCCCACCGACTAAAGTCGGGGGATTCTTACGCAGTCCACAGACGGACTCGCAAAGGCACTGTCAAGACGCCCCTAGACAGTCCCTTGAGACAAAGCCCCAAGGTTCTGCTTACCTTCCTCAGTAGGTTAGCGGCAGCATTGGCATCTGCGTTAACCAGCAACCCTGCTGCCGTTTGGTATAGCCCCCGCTTTACTCGCTTCCCAGATGCTCGCCACCCGTCGGGTTTTTCACCATAGTTAGGTAGCTCATCCCCATCCAATCGGTGGGAATGAAGACAAAGCTCTGGTTGTTAACCTTGCCTAGGTTGCACTCTTGCTTTTGCCCTTGGTTCCAGCCAAAGATAATTCTCCCAATAGAGT
>NZ_JANSJA010000047.1:0-1663 GCF_047462335.1 Synechococcus sp. H60.1 | reverse complement strand
GCGAGGCCCAGGCGGAGCAGCTTATGAACGGCTGGTTGCACAACCAAGTGCCGGAGGTGCTGTCGGGGGCGATCTTGGCGGCTCTGCAAGCCAAGGGAGTGAGCGCCAGCGAGCTGGCCGGCATGGCGCGGGTGCTGCAGCGCGCTTCTCTGGGATCCCCTCTGGAGCTGCCCCTCTTGCTGGATACCTGCGGCACCGGGGGAGATGGGGCCGGGACGTTTAACATTTCCACCGCCGTGGCCTTCGTGGTCAGCGCTGCCGGGATCCCGGTGGTAAAGCATGGCAACCGTTCCGCTTCCGGCAGAGTGGGCTCGGCGGACGTGCTGGAGGCTTTGGGGGTGAACCTCAACGCCGAGCCGGAGCGGGTGCGGGCGGCAGTGGCAGAAGTGGGCATTACCTTTCTCTTTGCCCCCCACTGGCACCCAGCGATGCGGGCGGTAGCTCCCTACCGACGGGCCCTCAAGGTGCGCACTGTTTTCAACCTGCTGGGGCCCTTGGTCAATCCTTTCTACCCCAACCGGCAGGTCATCGGGGTTTATGCGCCGGAGCTGGTGCCGGTCATGGCCGAGGCTCTGCGCCTGCTAGGGCGGAAAGCAGCCATCGTACTCCATAGCCGGGAAGGCCTTGACGAAGCTGGCCTTGCCCAGCCCACGGACTTGGCCGTTCTCTCCCAGGGATCCCTGCGCACAGAAGTCTTGAACCCGCGGGATTACGATCTCACGCCTGCGTCCGTCCAGGCTCTCCAGGGAGGGGACTTAGCGGAAAATGCCGCTATCCTCAGCCGCGTCCTCCAGGGAGAGGGGGAACCTGCCCAGCGGGATGTGGTGGCCCTCAATGCGGCGCTAGCTCTCCAGGTAGCGGGAGCTGTGGCTGACTTGAGAGCCGGAATTGCCCGCGCGCGGGAGATCCTTGCCAGCGGCGCCGCTTGGGATCGCCTGCAAAGGTTGGTCAACTTCCTCCAGCCCTGAGGCCAAGCTCTGCTTCCTTTGCCATGGGCTGGGGAACCTCCCGCCAACCCCGCTGCCCCGGCCCCCCTGTTTTAAAACTCCCGTCCTCGACCAAAGGCCAGCACCTCCTCCACCCCCAGGCGGGGCTTGCGCGGCAAGTTGCCCGCGGCGGGGTAGCCCACCGCCAGCAGCATCACCGGCACGTAGCGGTCAGCAATGGCGAACTCCCGCTTCACCCCTTCTGGGTCAAAGCCAATCATCGGCCCGCTCACCAAGCCCTTTGCCTGGGCCGCAATCATCAAGGCCATGGCCGCCAGCGCCCCAGAGCGAATCGCCTCATCCCGCGCCAAGGTGGGGTTGTTGGCGTAGGTGGCTTGGGCCATGTTGACCCAGCTTTCTGCCCGTTCCGGGGGGAGAATCCCCGCAGCCACTGCCCTTTGGACAATCTCAGGCAGCTTCTCATAGCCTTTGAGATCCCCCAGGACAATGAACACCACCGCCGCATCCGCCACCTTCTGTTGGTTGTAGGCCAGGGCTTTGAGGCGCTCTTTGTCCTTGGGATCAGTGACGGCCACAAACCGCCAGTGCTGGATGTTGAAAGAGGAAGGAGCTTCCGTAGCATAGGCCACCAGCTCTCGGATCTCCGCTTCCGATAGAAGCCGGCTGGGATCGAACTTGTCAGCGGAGATGCGCGCTTTTATGGCAGCTAGAGCGTC
>NZ_JANSJA010000046.1:0-1663 GCF_047462335.1 Synechococcus sp. H60.1 | reverse complement strand
TGCGGCGCACCTTGGCTACTCTCAGGCCGCTGGCAGAGAAGACGGGGTTGGAGATGCAGATTCGAGAGGGCTTGAGGGAAATCCACTACGGTGAGTGGGAGGGCAAAACCCACGCCGAGGCCCGCGAAGCCCATCCCGAAACCTACTGGCGCTGGATGACCGAGCCGGCCTGGAACGCTCCTCCAGGCGGCGAAACCGCCGTGCAAATTGCCAACCGCGCCCTGCCGGTTGTGGCGGAGATCGAAGCAAAATGGTCGGATGGCAACGTCTTGATCGTCTCCCACAAGGCCACCCTTCGGATTCTTCTCTGCAGCCTGCTGGGCATTGACCTGGGCCGCTACCGGGATCGCATCGAGGTTTTGGCTGCCTCGGTCAGCGTGGTCAAGTTCGATCGCTATGGGCCCCTGCTGGAAAGCTTGGGGGAACGCGGCTATTTGCCGCCTGATCTGCGGCAAAGGGCAGGCACCTAAAAGTTTAGAATTACTAGAATCTTTTGGGCTTTTTTTGAACAAGCGACCATGGGCAAAAAACTGGGCTTGGCACTGGGCAGTGGCGGAGCGAGGGGATGGGCCCATATTGGCGTGATCCGGGCGCTAGAACAGGCCGGGATCCCGATCGATTACATTGCCGGGACGAGCATCGGCGCCTTCGTCGGAGCCATTTACGCCGCAGGTGAACTGGATGAGCTAGAGGACTTTGTGCGGGAGCTCAACTGGAAGATGATCCTGTCTTTATTTGATGTAGTCTTTCCCACCTGTGGCCTTCTGGAGGGCAACAAAATCTACGAGCTACTGACGGAACATTTGCAAGAGCTGTGCATTGAAGAGGCCGGGATCCCTTTTTGTTGCGTGGCTACAGATTTGATTACAGGCCAAGAGGTGCTGTTGCGGTCCGGCAAAATGGCCGATGCGGTGCGGGCCAGCATCTCCATCCCCGGCATTTTCACTCCTTTTCAGCACGAAGGTCGCTACCTCAGCGATGGGGGCATTGTCAACCCGGTGCCGGTACGGGTGGTGCGGGAAATGGGCGCCGAGGTTGTCTTGGCGGTCAACCTCAACCACGTGGATCCTGCGGATGTGGAGCCGGAGGTAGAGCAAACGGAGGTAGAAGAAACTTTTCAAAGACGCCGGCGCTTCAATGTCGAAGGAGAGGTGATCGAGGAGGAAACCAGCTTCATCACCCGCATCCGCAAACGGTACCAATCTCTACAACAAGCGATCCAGGAAAAAATTAGTCAATGGTTTCCAGACGAGCCTTCTGGCCCCAACATTTTTGACATTATCGGCAGAACTTTGAACATCATGGAGCAAATGGTAACCCACAGCATTTTGGCCGAACATCCACCGGACTTACTGTTACAACCTAAGCTCAGCCAATACAGCATCTTCGATTTCCACTAGGCAGATGCCATTATTCGAGAAGGCTATCGGCAAATGCGACGGGCCATTCCAGAATTGCGCCAAAAGCTGGAGCAGTGAACCAACACTTTTCCAGCGGTTCAACCTAAAGCTTTAAAGGGATCCGCGGCTCAAGCTTTACCAAACGCTCCTCGACGGATCCCGCTATCAAAATGGGTCTGAAGTTCACTCGATTGGGATAAATTGCAACAGCAATCCTGGGTGGATGAGATAGCCCGGGGCAGATTTTCCATCCTGGTCGGGAT
>NZ_JANSJA010000045.1:13552-17558 GCF_047462335.1 Synechococcus sp. H60.1 | reverse complement strand
GCCGTAAAGCGGATGGGGAAACCCCACCCGCCTGCGCGGTGGGGTAGTTCATCGCTGCAAAGGGAGGCATGGCTATGCCAGAAGAATCAGAAAAACCAGAGAAAAGCTACTCCTGGAAGGGCAGTGCCAATGCGGGCCGGGTACTGACGATTTTGGCCGTCGTGGGGGGAGTGGTCATTCTACTGGCGGGCTTCCTGCAGTAGGCCGAGCTGTCAGACCCAAAGTTGGCGCAAGAACATCCGCCTATCGCTGGAAGCCAACGTTTTCCCTGCTATGAAACTATGAAACAACTTTCTCGCTCCCTTCTCCTACAAGGGGAAAGGGGTTGGGGTAGCAAGTGTCTCAACCTTGCTTGAAACAACCGCAATGTTTTGCAAGTCCTGCTAACAAGTTGTCAGCCTTTCCACCAGGCAGCAAAAAACCCAGCAGAGAAGGGATCCCTGCTGGGCTCAGGCCGGAGGAGCAAAAATCCTAGCCTAGGAGCTGACGAGCGGTATTGAGCACATTCTCCACCGTAAAGCCGAACTTCTCCATGCAGACAGGGCCGGGGGCGGAGGCGCCAAAGCGGTCGATGCCGATGGCCACCCCCTCAAAGCCCAGGTACTTGTGCCAGCCAAAGGTGGATCCCGCCTCGACGGAGATGCGCTTGGTAACATTGGGGGGCAAGACGGAGTCGCGGTAGCTCTGAGGCTGGGCCTCGAACAGCTCCATGCAGGGCATGGAAACCACCCGTACCGCTCGGCCTTCCTGCTGCAGTTGAGCAGCAGCCTTCACCGCCAGCTCCAGCTCTGAGCCAGTGGCAATCAAGATAAGCTCCGGGTTGGGAGCATCCACCACCACATAGGCCCCCTTGGCTACCCCCTCAATGGAGGTGCCTTCTACGGGGTTGACCGCCTGCCGGGTAAACACCAGCACCGACGGGGTGGACATGGCCTCGAGGGCCACCTGGTAGGCTCCCACCGTCTCGCGGGCGTCCGCCGGGCGGATGACGTAGAGGTTGGGGATGGCCCGCAGAGAGGCCAGCGTCTCAATGGGCTGGTGGGTGGGACCGTCTTCTCCTAGGGCCACTGAGTCGTGGGTCATGATGTGCAACACCCGCGCCCGCGAGAGGGCCGACAGCCGGATGGCCGGCCGCATGTAGTCGCTGAAAACCAAGAAGGTGGCGTCGTAGGGAATGAGGCCGCCGTGCAGAGCCATGCCATTGGCAATGGCTCCCATGCCATGTTCCCGTACCCCGAAGCGGAAGTTGCGCCCGTGGTAGGAGCCGGCCTGAAACTCCGGGATCCCCTTCAAGTAGGTCATGTTGGAATGGGCCAGATCGGCGGATCCCCCCAGCAGCTCTGGCACCGCCTTGGCCAGGGCGTTGAGACAAAACTTGGAGAGGTTGCGGGTGGATTCTTTGCCAGTTTCGGCAATGGGAGCCAACGCTTCTTTCCAGCCCGCAGGCAGCTCCCCGGCCATGATGCGCTTGAACTCGGCGGCCTCTTCCGGGTAGGCCTTCTCGTAGGCGGCAAAGCGCTCGTTCCACTCCGCCTCGGCTTTGGCCCCCTTATCGATGGCCTGGCGGAAGTGGGCCAGCACCTCGTCGGGGATGTAGAACTCCGGCTCCAGCGGCCAGCCGAGGTTTTGTTTGGTGAGCTTGACCTCTTCCGGCCCTAGAGGCGCTCCGTGGACGCTCTCGCTGCCAGCTTTGTTGGGGGATCCGTAGCCAATGGTGGTCTCGACGATGATCAAAGAAGGCTTGTCGGTGACCTCCTTGGCTTTTTGGATGGCTTCGGCGATCCCCTTCAGGTCGTGGTTGCCATCCTCCACTTTTTGCACGTGCCAGCCGTAGGCCTCATAGCGCTTGCCCACATCTTCGGTAAAGGCAATTTCCGTGCTGCCGTCGATGGAGATGTGGTTGCTGTCGTAGAGCATGATCAGCTTGCCCAGTTTGAGGTGGCCGGCCAGCGAGGCCGCTTCCGAGGCCACCCCCTCCATGTTGCAGCCGTCACCCAAGATCACGTAGGTGTAGTGATCCACAATCGTGTGGCCGGGCTTGTTGAAGCGGGCCGCCAAGTGGGCCTCGGCAATCGCCAGCCCTACCGCATTGCCTACCCCCTGTCCCAGCGGGCCGGTGGTCACCTCCACACCGGGAGTTTCAAAGTTTTCCGGGTGCCCGGGAGTTTTGGATCCCCACTGGCGAAACTGCTTGATGTCCTCCAGACTGACATCAAAGCCCGTCAGGTGCAGCAGGGCATATTGCAGCATGCAGCCGTGGCCCGCCGAGAGGACGAAGCGATCCCGATCCACCCACTTGGGGTTGCGGGGATTGAACTTCAAAAACTGCTGCCAAAGCACATAGGCCATGGGTGCTGCCCCCATCGGCAGGCCGGGGTGGCCGGAGTTGGCTTTCTGAACAGCATCCACCGCCAAAAAACGAATCGTGTTGATGGCAAGTTGTTCCAGGGAGGGAGGAGCAGCAACAACCATGTGGGATCCCTATCGCTCGACATTCGCTTTCCAGTATGCCTTGACACTCCCACGGCCTAAAGGCGGGGGATTCTTACGCAGTTCAACAACAAACTCGTAAAGGCGCTGTCAAGACGCCTCTAGACAGTTCCTTGAGGCAAAACCCCAAGGTTCTGCTGACTTTCCTGTTCGCGTCAGCGGGACGGAGTCCTTAGAGGTTGGCTGAGACGTTGACATCTCCCGGACGCTTGCCACCGGTCGGGTTTTTCACCGTTTTAGGGGCTCGCCTGGGAACGCTACGCCTCGGTGACAACTATACCATTGGCGAGCAACTAAAGTTGCTTACGGGCTTTTCCGCCCTGCACTCAAGTGCGGGGCTACCAAGCTATCCTTCTGTGTTTTGGGCCTCGCTTCCGAAGCAGTGGGGATCCATCAAGCTGGGAATTGGCCCGGGTCGGTCTCGGCTGGGCAAGATGACAGGCTAAGCTGAGAGATAGGCTTGCCACCATTTCTGGTGGGTTGGAGGGTTTTCATTGAGCGCTGTTTCTTCGCCTAGCGGTAAACCGCCCTGGCTGCGGGCCAAAGCCCCCCAACGGGCCGGGTCTGTCCAGCAACTGCTGCGGGACTTGGGCCTGAACACGGTTTGCGAAGAGGCTTCCTGTCCCAACTTAGGGGAATGCTTTGCCAACGGCACCGCCACCTTCTTGATCATGGGCCCGGCCTGTACCCGTGCCTGCCCCTACTGCGATATCGACTTCACCAAACGGCCTTTGCCCTTGGATCCCACTGAGCCGCTGCGGGTGGCAGAAGCCGTGCAACGGCTGGGGTTGCGCCACGCGGTCATTACCTCGGTGAATCGGGACGACCTGCCGGATGGCGGAGCCAGCCAGTTTGTTGCTTGCATTACCGAAATCCGCCGCCGCCTGCCCCGGACGACCATCGAGGTCTTGATCCCAGATTTATGTGGCAACTGGCAGGCCTTGGAGCAGATTCTCGCTGCCCGCCCAACGGTGCTTAACCACAACACGGAAACCGTGCCCCGCCTCTACCGGCGAGTGCGCCCCCAGGGGAACTACGAGCGCTCCCTGCGGCTTCTGGAACTGGCACGGCAATGGGATCCGGGCCTCTACACCAAGTCAGGGGTGATGCTGGGCTTAGGAGAGACCGCCGAGGAGATTTTACAGGTGATGCAAGATCTGCGCCGGGTGGGCTGCGACATCCTCACTCTTGGCCAATACCTGGCGCCCAGCCCCAAACACCTGCCGGTGGAGCGCTATGTCACCCCAGAAGAGTTCGACCATTGGCGGCAAGTGGGGGAAGAGCTAGGCTTTCTGCAGGTGGTGTCCTCCCCTCTCACCCGCAGCTCCTACCATGCCGAAGCCGTGCAAGAGCTGATGCGGCGCTACCCGAAAAGGGGATCCCCTGCTGAGAGCGTCTTGCCAAGCTAGATCAGAAGTCCTGAGGTGTTGTTGTGGCGCAACGCTTCTCCCGGGAAGACCACAGGCCTAGTTGGTAGGGATTTCTGGCATCTTCTTTGGTAAAGATGCAGTAGGAT
>NZ_JANSJA010000045.1:0-13452 GCF_047462335.1 Synechococcus sp. H60.1 | reverse complement strand
TTTGGTAAAGATGCAGTAGGATCGAACTGAAGAGAGAGGAGGGGCAGGCGGTTGCGTCCTCGCTGCCGCTACCAGGCAGCAGGATGAGGAAAGTCCGGGCTTTCAGAAGAACACACCGCTGGGGAAACTCCCAGTGCGGGTAACCGCGAGGATAGTGCCACAGAAACATACCGCCGATGGCTGGGATCCCACCCAGTACAGGTAAGGGTGCAAAGGTGGGGTAAGAGCCCACCAGCAGCGTCGTGAGGCGCTGGCTCGGTAAACCCCGGTGGAAAGCAAGGCCGCAGCCGCAGGACTATGGCTGTTCTTCGCCCCTGTTGGCTGCATCGAGGTCACGGTACTCAACCATTGGTTGGGGAAGGGTGTCCTCGGTGGTGGTGAGCCGCTAGAGGGTGGTGGCAACATCACTCCCAGAGAGATGACCGCCAGTGTGGGTCGCCCCTTGGAGCACCCCACTACAGAACCCGGCTTACAACCTCCTCATCTCTTCTCTTTTTTGGGTTTTTTGGGATTGCCAACCTCGAGGGAGTCCTTCGGAGGGGGGCTTCTTAAGTTTGTCTCATACCCGTCAAGGCCGCCATCCACAGCTCTACGCAGGCTTGGAGGAGGAAGGGAACGCTGCTGCTAGGAGTGCCCTTGTCCGCTTGCTTAGCTGGGGGCTTGTCAGAGGCGCTGGAAGGCAGGCCAGCGGTAACGGCTAACACTGCTGTCCCTAAAATCATGAGGTGGAGAACTCCAGCAGCGGCCTGAAGGCGATCAGAGTCAATGGCTTGTAGCTCCGGGCTAGGGAGCTGCTGAAGGTAGTGGGCTAGCTGCTCTTGCGCCTTCAGGAAGCCTGCTCTCAAGGCACGGCGATGCTCCTCGGAGTAGAAGCCTGCTTCTCCCACCAACGAGCGCACCAGCTCAGGGTTATTAGCTAGGGCTTGGAAGCAGGTTTGGACATAGCGGAGGAGAATGGCTTGTAGCTCAGAGCCCCGGAAGGTAGCGGGATCCGCTGGGAGGGGTAAGTCGGCAATGCCGGAGAAAACTCCCAGCTCAGCAAATACAGCCAGGAGCAGTCCCTGCTTGCTGCCAAAGTGACGAAACAGGGTTACTTCATGAACGCCGGCCAAGTCTGCAATTTGACGGGTGGTGGTCTGAGTGATGCCCTGGCGGACGAAGAGGTCTCGAGCCGCGTTCAGCAGCCTTTGCCGGGAAGAAGGACGTGCCATGGTAGGTGATGGGGTAAGAAGTCAAGAGGAAGCGCTCAAGGTAGTAGCAATCTGCAAGTAGCACTTGCATTTGAGGTGAAATATCGTTAAGCTTAACCTCAGGCGAGATCAAACCTGCTGCCTTTCTGCTCTCTCATAGCGGCTTTCACTGCTGGGGCTTGCTTGGGCAGGCCTTCAGGGATCCCAGCTTGCCTTTCAGGGAGGCAAGCTCGTTGTAAGCCAAGTCAGGGATGCGGTGGCCTTTGCATGAGAAGCAACTTTGGGAGGAGGTATTTGATTCTGCGCTGCCCTTACTCCTTTTCTGAGGTTTTGCTGGTTCATGGCCGTTTCCCTTCCCACCCAATCGCTGGACAACCCCAACCGTTCTGCTTCGCTCGCTCAGCCTGAGCCCCAAAAGTCTTTTCGGTTTGCCTGGGAATTTGTTCTTTTTTTCGTTGTTTTTCACGCCCTCGCTTTGGTGGGCGGCATCGTTTGCTTTTCCTGGCCAGCCTTGGGGGTGGCCCTATTGCTTCACTGGTGTTTCGGCAGCTTGGGCATCTGCCTGGGGTATCACCGTCTTCTTAGCCATCGCAGCTTCCAAGTGCCCAAGTGGCTCGAATATGTCTTTGCTACCTTCGGTGCTCTCGCCATCCAGGGGGGGCCAATTTTTTGGGTGGCCGGCCATCGTCAGCATCACGCTTTTACGGAAGACGAAGAGCGGGATCCCTACTCTGCTCGCAAAGGCTTTTGGTGGAGCCACCTGCTCTGGCTCATTTACCAACGGGAAGAGTTTTTTAATCGTGAGAAGTATTCTGCCTTTGCGCCGGATTTGGCTCGGGATCCTTTTTATCGTTGGCTAGACCAGTATGGGCTGCTGCTGCAACTGCCGCTGGCTGTAGTGCTTTACCTGCTCGGCGGTTGGCCGTTCGTTATCTACGGCATCTTTGTGCGGACAGTGCTGCTGCTGCACTGCACCTGGTTGATTAACTCTGCCAGCCACTTCTGGGGCTATCGGACGTTCGAAAGCAATGACAATGCCCGTAACCTTTGGTGGGCGGCTCTGCTCACCTACGGCGAAGGTTGGCACAACAACCATCACGCCGACCCGAAGTGCGTGAAAGCAGGTTTGCGCTGGTGGGAAATTGACATGACCTACTGGGTCATTTGGGTGTTGGCGCGACTGGGTCTGGCTCGTAAGTTGCACCTGCCCGCTCAAGGTCAGCCAACTCGCTAAACTGTCTCTGCCTCAGAGCTTCTAGAACCCTCGATAAAGTCACCCTGGCCGTACGGGCAATTCTTGCTAAGACAGTTCGTTGCGCTGCTCGGTGGATCCCTCTCCCAAAAAAGGGAGAGGGGTTTAGGGTGACGGGCCTGTATGCGCTAGCGTAAGCTCGTTAGCAGCGCAGAGCACTCAAGCTCTGTCTCGACCTAGCTTGGAGCTGCTGCCCAGTTATCGGTTCCGGTTGGAAGGGAAGTCAATATCCCCCTGCGGGGAGCTGGCAGGGCTCGCCAGATAACCCAGAGGTCTCGCGCTGGCGACGAGTAGCCAACCTTTCATTCTTTTTCGGCAATGCAGGAGGGCTAGTCCTGTAAGGGGCTGTACTGCCATGTCCCGTAGTGGTCAAGAACGCGCTGAACTTGCTCTGGATCAGCGTCAGCCTCCTGGCGAATTTGCAGCGCCTCGATTTGGCTATCGGAATAGCGAAAGAGGGGGTCTTTTCTCCATTCCAGCTCTGCTTCCACACCTGGAATGCAGGCCAAATGGGCAGCCACCTCTCGATAAACCATCAGGGGCATGGAATCGTAGCGAACAGCGTAACGTTTCAGCTTAGGGATGCCCACGGATGACAACTCAACCTACGCAACTCAAAATGCAGCTACCTCCAGCCAAACTCAGCACTTCCCAAGGGCTCTGCGCAGCTTCTTTTTCCCCCTCACCGTCGCTCCCTCTCTCAGAAGCAATCGCGGTGCAAAACGCAAAAAACCGCCGATTAAAACTCTACGTTGGGCGTTTGGCTACTGGTAAAGCAAGATGGGGCTAGGCAATTTTGTCATCCACTAGGGTGCAGCAATTGACCTGATCCAGGCAAATCTTTCCCCATTGCAGAGCCCAGCGCACCAAAGCGACGCGATTTGACGTTCGCGTCTTGCTCAGAATGTTGCTGATGTGATTGTCAACAGTGCGCTTGCTGATTTCCAAGCGCTCTGCAATGTCCTGATTGGTCAGACCCGCTGCGATTAACTCGAGAACCTGCAGCTCACGCTCCGACAACAAATCAGCGGAATGATAATCGGCGCCCATTCCGAATGCCCAGGGTACAAACTGTAAGGATTACCTAGACCAATTCTAGGGGATCCCCTCCAAGATGGATAGTCCCGCCGCAGGAAAATCTGCGGCAATTCTCAGGCCGAAGGGTTTGGCGATGTTGACGGGAGCGCTTCTGGGCAGCTTTCACAGGGCATCGGCGCGTTTCCGGGGCAGTTCCACCTGCACCCACAGCCCACCTGCTTGTGGGTGATTGCGCAGGCGGATTGTGCCGCCGTGAAGTTCCACAATTTGCCGCACGATCGCCAGCCCCAGGCCGGTGCCGCCTTTGCTGCGGGCCCGCGCCGCATCGGTGCGGTAAAAGGGTTGAAAGACCAGCTCAAATTGATCCTCCGGCAGGCCAGGGCCGTGGTCGTACACCTCCAGCCGCACCTGGGATCCCTGTTCCAAGAGCAGCACGTGGACAGGGGAGTCGGGCGCGCCATATTTGACGGCGTTGTCCAAGAGGTTGAGGATGAGGCGGTAGAGGCGCTGTTCATCTCCCCAGAGATAGAGCTGGGAGGGGCTGCTCAGGTGCAGTTCCTGGTGACGGGGCTTGGCCAGCGGTTCTAAGCTCTGCCAGGCTTCGCGCACCAAGGCTGCCAGATCCACCCAGCGCCATTGGGAGCGGGATCCGGCCCCCAAGTTAAGGGCGCTCAGTTCCAACAAGTCTTGTACCAACTGGCTGAGGCGCAGCGTCTCGTTGAGCAATCGTTCCACCCAAACCGCTTGCGCGGTGTCGACCCGGCTTTGTAAAGTTTCGGCCAGCAGACGAATCGAGGTGAGGGGGGTTTTCAGCTCGTGGGCCACATCCGAGGCCCAGCGATCCCGTTGTTGGGCTAGCAGGGTAGCTTCCAGCCGGTCTTCCAAAAAGATGGCAACCTGCCCCTGCGGCAGGGGCAGCCCCCAAGCCCGCAGCGGAACCGGTTTATTCTCGCCGCCGGAAGGGTAGAAGATCCATTCGCGGCTCTGGATGGGCGTGCTGGCCCCCTGGCGGCGGGTGGCTTCGATGAGCTGATCCAACTCATAGGAGCGCACCCACTCCAGCAGGAGCTTGACGCCCGGCTGCCACTGGCCAATGTGCAGCAGGCGTTGAGCGGCAGGGTTACACTCCAGGACCACGTTGTTCTCGTCCACCCGCAGATATCCCCAGGGCAGGTGGTGGCTGAGATACTGCCAGTCTTGCAGGTGTCGTTTTTGGCTGGCCCACTCCAGTTCTTGTTGGCGCAGGTGGCGGCTGAGCCGGCTGAGCATCTGTTCTGGCGAACTCAGAGGCAGGGGCACGTGCAGCAGGGATCCCAACTGTTGCAATTGGCGGCCGAAGCGGCGCCGACTCTGCCAGAGCAAAATTAGCGTGCCGAGTAGGCCGATGCCCAACCCAATGAGGATCCCGCTTTCCACTCCCATGGGCCCACCCCCTTTGCCGCCATTGTCGCCCAGGGATGGGGGGGTGAATACCGAACAAGCGAAGGGATCGGGATCTTCGCATCCTTATCGGCGATGCACCATTGTCGTGCTGGCCTGGTCGGTGGGCACCAGCAAGACCTCACTGAGGTTGACGTGGGGGGGACGGGTGACGGCAAACAGCACCACCTCGGCCACATCCATCGCCGTCAGGGGGGTGAGGCCCCGATAGACCGCTGCCGCCCGCTCGCGATCGCCGTGGAAGCGCACCTGGCTGAACTCGGTTTCCACCAAGCCGGGCTGGATCTCGGTGACGCGAATGGGGGTGCCCAGCAGATCCAGCTTCAGGCCCTCAGAGATGGCCCGCACGGCGGCTTTGGAAGCACAATAGACGGCGCCGCCGGGATAGGTCTGCCGACCGGCAATGGAGCCGATGTTGACCACATGGCCGCGGCCCCGCTCCACCATGCCGGGCAAAACGGCGCGGGTAACATACAGCAAGCCCTTGATGTTGGTATCGATCATCTCCTCCCAATCTTGCAGAGCACCGGTGTGGAGCTTGTCCAAGCCGCGACTGAGGCCGGCGTTGTTGATCAAGATGTCGATCTCAGCCCAGACCGGCGGCAAAGACTGGAGCGCCTGTTGTACGGCTGCCCTGTCCCGCACATCCAAAGTCAGCAAGTATGAGGAAGCGCCGTAAGCCTGCTGCAACTCCATAGCCAGCTCCTGCAGACGCTCCTGACGGCGGGCCACCAGGATCAGCTTGGCCCCAGAACGGGCAAAAAGCGTGGCACAGGCTGCCCCGATGCCGCTGCTGGCACCGGTGATGAGCACAATGGCGTTTTCCAGCATAGTCCGCAAGAGTTGAGGGGCTACTAGGGGATCTGCGGCTGGGAACGGGCCGCCTTCCCCGCCTGAAGCGAGCGCTCCAGCAGCTTAACGCAAGCATAGAGTGTATCCAAATGGGGAGTCGGGATCCCTGCCCAACGCCCCAGCTCCGCGATGGCGCCGACAATGCTCTCGATCTCCGTCGGTCGCCCCCGCTCAATATCCTGCAGCATCGAGGTGCGATGGGATCCCACGCGGGCTGCATCCTTGAGCCGCTCTTCCAGAGAGACCGGCAGCTGGATCCCCAGCGCTTGGGCCACAGCCTCGGTTTCCTGCATCACCGACTCAACCAACGCATGGGTGGGCGGGTACTGGGCAATTTCGTCTTGGGCCGCGCGGGTGAGGGCGCTGATGGGGTTGAAAGCGGCGTTGCCCCACAGTTTTTGCCAGATCTCGACCCGAATTTGGGAGGTGAGAGTTACAGGAAGCTGCGCCTGCTCAAAGATGGCCGCCAGAGAGCGCAGCCGCTCCGACAACGATCCATCTGGCTCCCCCAGAATATAGCGCCCGCCGCCGGTGTGCAAAACTACCCCCGGCTCTGCCAACTGCACGGCGATGTACACGACACAGCCGATCACCCGTTCGATCGGCAGATGGGCGGCGATCACCCCGCCCGGATCCACCGAAGTCAAGGAGCGCCCCTCAAACTCGCCGCCATGCCGGTAAAAGTACCCCCAGGGAAGACCATTCTGAACAACCACAAGGGGGGTGTCCGGGCCACACAGGGATCCCAACTGTGGGGCAAGCAGGGGCAAGCTGTAGGCCTTGACAGCAAGGATTACCACATCTTGCCGCCCCAGCTCAGCCAAGTCATCGCTGGCTGTCAGCCGCTCCACCCAAGCCTCAGGGGGATCCCCCTGCCGGATCAGTTTCAATCCTTGGCTGCGGATGGCCTGCAAGTGGGATCCCCGTGCCACCACACTCACTGGAAAACCGGCTCGGGCCAGGCAGACGGCCAAATGCCCTCCCACTGCCCCGGCGCCAACGATGCCGATTTTCATGTTTCACCAAGCGAGGAAATCCCTACTCGGCCCCGCCCTGGGTGACGCGCAGGATCCCGTACCCGAGCGCCACGCCCACTAGGGTCAGGACAATAGAGAGCCCAGCAATGGTGAAGATCTCACTAGCCATAGATTCCTCTCAGGTGGATTGCCTCGCCCTTTAAGGATATCGGATCTTGAGCCTTCGGCCTTCCCCGGGGTGAGGCGGCCCCTCACGCTCAATATCTCAGGAGAGAAAAACCGCAAAGATTACAGTCGGTGAAGATCCCGGTCGCCTTAGACTTGATGGGGGCGTGTCCTCCGCCTCTATAATGAAAGCAATTTACAAGTCTTTACTGGCATAGGCTAAATTGTTGTAATGCCGACAGCCGTGAAACTTGTTCGGTGGCTCTAGTGTGGCTCGTCGGGACTGCCACAGCCCTGCTGAGGATGCCAAGAGCAGCTCGGAACGCCAGCAAAGCTGTCTAATGCAGCGGTTGGTCGGTTCCGGTCAGGAATCCTTGCAGGGAAACTGAGGCGATAAAGTTCGCAGACTGAGTCTTTATACCTAGGCCCCAGTCTTGCTTCAAAGAAGCAAAGTTTGTAGTTTCATTAATGTCCTCATCATCTTTTTAAGGAGAAGTTGAGATGACCATCGCGGTAGGGCGCGTACGCCAGGAGCGAGGATGGTTCGACATCGTCGATGACTGGCTCAAGCGCGACAGATTCGTGTTTATCGGCTGGTCGGGGCTGCTGCTGTTCCCCTGCGCCTACCTGGCCTTGGGCGGCTGGCTGACCGGCACCACCTTTGTAACTTCTTGGTACACCCACGGCCTGGCCAGCTCCTACCTGGAGGGGTGCAACTTTTTGACCGTGGCCGTGTCCACCCCCGCCGACAGCATGGGGCACAGCCTGTTGCTGCTGTGGGGCCCGGAAGCCCAGGGGGACTTTACCCGCTGGTGTCAGATTGGCGGGCTGTGGACCTTTGTCGCCTTCCATGGAGCGCTGGGCCTGATTGGCTTTATGCTGCGGCAATTTGAGATTGCCCGGCTGGTGGGGGTGCGGCCCTACAACGCCATTGCCTTCAGCGCGCCGATTGCGGTGTTTGTGAGCGTGTTTTTGATTTACCCGCTGGGGCAGAGCAGTTGGTTTTTTGCCCCCAGCTTTGGGGTAGCGGGGATCTTCCGCTTCTTGCTGTTCTTCCAAGGGTTCCACAACTGGACGCTGAACCCCTTCCACATGATGGGGGTGGCTGGCGTTTTGGGTGGAGCGCTGTTGTGTGCCATCCATGGGGCGACGGTGGAGAACACGCTCTACAAGGATGGGGAAGCGGCGAGCACGTTTCGGGCGTTTGAGCCGACGCAGGCGGAAGAAACCTACTCCATGGTGACGGCTAACCGCTACTGGAGCCAGATTTTTGGGATAGCGTTTTCCAACAAGCGGTGGCTGCACTTTTTCATGCTGTTTGTGCCGGTGACGGGTTTGTGGATGTCGAGCATTGGTGTGGTGGGTTTGGCGCTGAACCTGCGGGCGTATGACTTTATCAGTCAGGAGACCCGGGCGGCGGAGGATCCTGAGTTTGAGACGTTCTACACGAAGAACATTTTGCTCAACGAGGGGATTCGGGCCTGGATGGCGCCGCAGGATCAGCCGCACGAGCGCTTTGAGTTCCCCGAAGAAGTCCTACCCCGCGGCAACGCGCTCTAAACTGGCGCTGGCTGTCGAACGCTTGAGTTCTCTCGATCCTTCACGTGAGAGCCGGGGCCGAGCGTTCGCCTATTCAAGCCTTGGATTGGGTGGGTAGGCGCTCGGCCATTCTTAAGATCCTTTGCTTTTCAGCTCTATCTTCTGCTGTACTGACTGTTACTCTTTTCGGAGGCTGGCCTCAGTGACTTCAACGACCTTTGGTTCCGCAGCGATGCAGGATCGCACCCAGGGCGGGTTTGCCTGGTGGGCCGGGAATGCTCGCTTGATCAATCTCTCCGGTCGGCTCTTGGGTGCCCACGTGGCCCACGCCGGCCTGATCGTCTTCTGGGCGGGAGCGATGCTGCTGTTTGAGGTGGCTCACTTCACGCCGGATCGGCCTATGTACGAGCAGGGCCTGATCCTGATGCCCCACGTGGCCACTTTGGGTTGGGGGGTTGGCCCGGGCGGCGAAGTTATCGACACCTACCCCTACTTTGTGATTGGTGTGCTGCACCTCATCTCTAGCGCAGTGCTGGGGCTGGGGGGCATCTATCACGCCGTGCGCGGCCCAGAAACCCTGGAGCAGTCTTTCCCCTTCTTCGGCTACGACTGGAAAGACAAGAACAAGATGACCACCATCTTGGGGATCCACCTCATCCTCTTGGGGTTGGGGGCTTTCCTGTTGGTGGCCAAGGCCATGTGGTTTGGCGGTGTCTATGACACCTGGGCTCCCGGCGGTGGCGATGTGCGAGTGATCACCAACCCCACCCTCAACCCGGCGGTGATCTTCGGCTACCTGTTCAAGTCTCCCTTCGGCGGCGACGGCTGGATCATCAGCGTGGACAACATGGAGGATGTGATCGGCGGCCATATCTACATCGGCATCATCTGCATTGCCGGTGGGATCTGGCACATCCTCACCAAGCCTTTTGGCTGGGCCCGCCGTGCCTTCATCTGGTCGGGGGAAGCTTATCTCTCCTACAGCTTGGCGGCGGTCTCGCTGATGAGCTTTATTGCCACCTGCTACATCTGGTTCAACAACACTGTTTACCCCAGCGAGTTCTACGGCCCCACCGGCCCTGAAGCCTCGCAAGCGCAAGCCCTCACCTTTATCGTGCGCGACCAGCGCCTGGGGGCGAACATCGGCCAGGCCCAAGGCCCCACCGGTCTGGGTAAGTACCTGATGCGCTCCCCCACGGGCGAGATCATCTTCGGCGGTGAGACGATGCGCTTCTGGGATGTGCGAGCGCCCTGGAAGGAGCCGCTGCTGGGTCCCAATGGCTTGGATCTGGATAAGTTGAAAAACGACATCCAACCCTGGCAAGCTCGCCGTGCGGTGGAGTACATGACCCACGCGCCACTGGGATCCCTGAACTCGGTGGGGGGTGTGGCGACCGAGATCAACACGGTGAACTTCACCAGCCCGCGCACCTGGCTGGCAGCCCACAACTTCATCTTCGGCTTCCTGTTCTTCGTTGGCCACCTGTGGCATGCCGGTCGCGCCCGTGCCGCTGCTGCCGGCTTTGAGAAAGGGATCAGCCGCGAGAACGAGCCGGTTTACCGGATGAAGCCGATCCGATAAGCACGGAAGTCTCTCGGAGATCAACCTTTGGCCCCCGGTAGGGGGCCTTTTTTTGGGGATCCCCCCCGACAGGATTGGCAGAGAAGGAAGAGAGGATAGAGACTGAGAAGGCTGAATGTTCGGTAAAGATGCACAAAGTCCCGGTTACGGTCATCACCGGATTTTTGGGATCCGGCAAGACCACGGTGATCCGTCACCTGTTGCTCAACAACCAGGGCCGCCGCATCGCCGTTTTGGTCAATGAGTTTGGCGAAGTGGGCATTGATGGCGAACTGCTGCGGGATTGCCAACGTTGCGAGGGAGAGGGATCCATCCCCATTTTGGAGCTGGCCAACGGCTGCCTCTGCTGCACGGTGCAGGAGGAATTTTTGCCCACCATGGAAACCCTGCTGCAGCAGCGGGCGGAGCTGGACGGCATCCTGATTGAGACTTCAGGATTGGCCTTGCCTAAGCCCCTGGTGCAGGCTTTCCGCTGGCCCACCCTACGCACTGGCGCCACGGTGGATGCGGTGATTGCAGTGGTGGACGGTCAGGCCCTGGCCTCTGGACAACTGGTGGGGGATCTGGCGGCGCTGGAAGCGCAGCGGCAGGCCGATGCGAGCCTGGATCACGAGACGCCCATTGAGGAGCTGTTTGCGGATCAGTTGAGCTGCGCCGATTTGGTGCTGCTGAGCAAGGTGGATCAGATCACGTTGTCGGAGCGAGCGCGCGTGGAGAGCTGGCTGCGGCAACAATTGCGCCCTGAGGTTCGAGTCCTCCCCTGTGAGCGGGGCCAGGTTGCCCCAGAAGTGCTCTTGGGCTTCAACGCAGCCGTGGAAGACCAACTTGAGAGCCGCCCCAGCCACCACGACCACGAAGAAGACCACGAGCACGAGGCCTTCGAGTCTTTTTACCTGAGCCTGGAGGGGGGCTATGAGCCGGGATCCCTAGTTGCCCAACTGCGTCAACTGGCTCAAGAGGAATGCCTCTACCGGGTGAAGGGGTTTGTGGCCGTGCCCCACAAGCCGATGCGGCTGGTGCTGCAGGGAGTGGGAGGGCGATTTGAAACCTACTACGACCGGCCCTGGCGCCCGCAAGAGCCGCGGTTGACCCGCCTAGTGTTCATCGGGCAGAGGCTTAACCGGGAGCGCATTGCCGCTCAGCTTCAGGGCTTGGCTCACAGAGAAGCAGCGGCCTTTACTGGTTGATCCCTGTCGGGATCCCTCACCCCCAGCCCCTCTCCCTCTGGGAGAGGGAAGTTGGCGCGACCCTATAAAAGCGGCCTAGAGGTAGGCATCTAGGAGAGAGGCCACGGTGGGGAAGTGGCAGGGCAAGCCCAGGGCTGCTGGCGAGAGGGCCGGATAGACAAAATGGCGGTGGCGCAGACAGTACTCGTCCCACGCCGAAAGCCGCACCCCAAACAGAAAAGCCAAGCTGCGGAGGAGTCCGAGGGGCAAGGGCAGGCGGAAGTAGATCCGCTTTCTGAAATAGGCGCACACCTGTTCCACGCACTCATCCACAGACAGAGGGGGGTTGCCCAACACCCAATCGCCGCCACCGGGCGGATGGGCTACCCAGTAGGCCACCATCTCTGCCACATCGGCAGCGTGGATGAAGTGGAAGCTGGCATCCACCCGCAAAAAGCGGATGAGATCCAGCCAGCGGAGCACATCCTTAAGGCCAGCGGTGATGTGGGAATAGGGGTGGTGGGGGCTGCCGCCAAACAGTAGGGTGGGGTAGAGCGTCAGCAGGCGATCCGGCCAGAAGCAGCTTTCCTGCCGCCGCAGCAGCATCACATACTTGCTGCGGATGTAGTCGGTGCCGGCCTGGCCGGCGATGGCCAAAGGTTGTAACGCCTGATCCAAAAGGCTGGCGGTGGAAAAGTAGATCACCTGCTGGCAGCGGCGGGGATCCAACAACTGAAAGAGCTCCAGAGTGTGGGTAACGTTCACCGCCCAGGTTAGGGTGGGATCCCCCCAAGCCGCCGCCATGTGGATTAGCCCATCCATCTGTTGCAGCAGAGCGGCGTGCTCGCGGATGTGCAGCAGATCGCCGGGCACCAGGGTGATAGGGGCGGGCAAATGCTCCGGGGGTAACCGCAGACGGCTGGGATTGCGGATAAGAATGTAGAGGTGGTAGGCGGGCCGCTCCGGAAACTCGGGATCCCTTTCCTGGGCCAGGCGCTCTAACACATAGTGCCCCAGACAGCCGCTAGCGCCGGTAAGAAACAGGTTTCGCAAGAGGTCTTCCCAACGGCAACTCATCGAAAAAGCTTTTGACTAGTCTACCGCCTTGGCTTGCGCCTGCCGGAGCGGCCTAACTCCCAATTCCTCTGCCGGCAAGTCCGGGCAACTGCACCCTGTTCCAAGCCGGGCAGCAGGCTAGAAATCTGGCCCGAAGAATGGCAGCATAGTTCGACAAGGATCCCCTACCGGGATCCCAGCTAAGACCGCGCTCAACTCGACCTCTGTCTGTGGCCGTAACCTCCTCTTCCCCTAGCGGGCGCGCTTTCAGTCTGTCGCCACCGCTGGCCTTGGTCTTGCAGCGGCTGGCCCAAGCGGTGCCGGTGCTACTGCTGATCACGGTGCTCAGCTTTTTGCTCTTGCAACTGGCTCCCGGCGATTTTTTGGATCCCTTGCGGGCGGATCCCAGTGTCAGCCAAGAGTTTATCGCCCAGGAAGAGGCACGGCTGGGCCTGGATAAGCCCTTGATTTGGCAGTATTTGACCTGGCTGGGCAATCTGCTGCAGGGGGATTTTGGCGTCAGCTACACCTATCGCGTGCCGGTGGCGCAGCTTATTCTCTCCCGTGCCGGCGCCACCTTGCTGTTGGCAGTGTGCTCTGTTTTGCTAACTTGGCTAATTGCTGTTCCTCTGGGGATCCTGGGGGCGCTGCGGCAGAACACTCCTTTGGATCGGGCGTTGCAGTTGCTCAGCTACCTGGGGCAGGCCATGCCCAGCTTTGTGCTGGCCATTTTGCTGCTGATCGTGGCTCAAAACGTGGGCTGGTTGCCGGTAGGGGGAATGACCAGTGTTTATTTTGCCGAGCTCGGTTGGGGGGGGAAGCTGCTGGATCTGGGCCGCCACCTGCTCTTGCCCACGCTGGCCCTGAGCATTACCAGCTTTGCCGGGCTGCAGCGGATTACCCGCGGCAACTTCTTGGACGTGCTGCGGCAGGAATACATCCAGGCGGCGCGGGCACGGGGCATTCCTGAATGGCGGGTGATCTGGCTGCATGCATTGCGCAACGCCGTCAACCCCTTGATCACGATTTTGGGCTTTGAGTTTGCCAATCTGCTCAGCGGCTCCTTCATTGCCGAGTTTTTCTTCAATTGGCCGGGGCTGGGCAAGCTGCTCTTGGAAGCCGTCCAAAGCTTTGACATCAACGTGGTGATGGCCGGGCTTTTGCTGGGAGCGGTGATGCTGATTTTGGGCAACCT
>NZ_JANSJA010000044.1:0-17613 GCF_047462335.1 Synechococcus sp. H60.1 | reverse complement strand
TCCGGTGGGCGGATCGCCTAGAATAATTCAGAACCCACCTGTTTCTGCTGCCATGAGTTCTCGCTCTTCTGACTGGTTCACGCGGGCTCGCCACCTTTTCTACGGCGCGGCCACTGCCCTGGTGGAGATCCTCCAAGACCCGGAAAAGCGGGCCGAAAACCTCAACCGCCTCTCGATGGATCTGGCACAACTGGCAGCAGAACTGGAGCAAAAGGGGGAGCTGATCGAACAGGAAGCCGTTCGCTACGTTGAAAGTCTCAGGGATCCAGCCGCCAACGCCCCCGCCCCAGAGAGCGAGAGGCCCGCCCCTGCTGAAAGCGCCCCCCCGACCACGGCTCCCCCTGCCCCTATCTCCAAAGAAGAGATGGCCGAGCTGATGGAGCTGATCCACCAGATCGAGTCTTTGCGCCTGGATCTGGAGCGGTTGCGCACCGAGCCTCCCTCTGCCTCGTCCTAAGTCTTGTGCGGTTCGACGTCATCACCCTCTTCCCAGAATTTTTTGCAACGCCGCTGCGCATCGGTCTGGTGGGCAAAGCCCTGGAGCAGGGGATTGCTGAGGTTCACTGCACCAACCCGCGGGACTTTGCCACCGACAAGCACCGCCGGGTCGATGATGAGCCCTACGGGGGTGGGGTGGGCATGGTGCTCAAGCCAGAGCCCTTTTTTGCTGCCGTTGCCTCCTTGCCCCGCCTGGATCCCTACGAGATCATCTTGCTCACGCCGCAGGGGCAACCGCTGAACCAGGCGCTGCTGCGGGAGCTGGCCCAAAAGGCGCAGCTCATCCTGCTCTGTGGCCAGTACGAGGGCTTTGACGAGCGGATCCGCCAATATCTGGCCACCCGCGAGGTGTCGCTGGGCGATTTTGTCTTGACGGGGGGGGAGATCCCGGCGCTGGCCTTGATCAACGGCGTGGTGCGGCTCTTGCCGGGCACAGTTGGTAAAATGGACTCTCTGAGGAGCGAAAGTTTCGAGACGGGGCTGCTGGAGTATCCCCAGTACACCCGTCCACCGGAGTTCCAAGGGCACAAGGTGCCGCCGGTGCTTCTCTCAGGCGACCACCGAGCCATTGCCCGTTGGCGTCTGCAACAGCAGTTGGTTCGCACCTGGCAAAGGCGGCCAGACCTGTTGGCCAAACGCCCCCTCACGCCCGAAGAACAACAGTTGCTGGCAGAGGGGCTGGCCGAGCAGCACACCGATGTAGAGGAACAGGATCAATGTTTGTAAACCGTCTCCGCTCCCCCCTCAACCCCCGGTGCGGGATCCCTGCGGCCCTGGTGCTGGGGATCCTGGCCAGCGTCGAGGTTGCCTTGGCCCAAAGGGGAGATGTCAACGAGGCCATCCGCCGCGACCGCAACGTCCAGTTGTTCGACGGCACCAGCATTGACATGAACGACCTCCTGCGGGCCGCCGAGTTTCTCTCCCGGCAAAATGCCGCCTCGCGTTGGGACAGCCGGGCAGAGATCGACGCAGCGGTAGAGCAATTCAACCAATCCCGCCGCCCTTTGGTGCTCTCCCCGAGGGCGCTGACGCCTGAGCCCACTCCCACCCCTTGAGAGGGATCCCACCCCCAACAGATCTGTTAAGATCGCTAAGCCGATCTTGAGTGCGCCAAAAGGTGGCGCACCGTTTTCGGGATCCAGCAGGAGATACCGCCGTGGTTAAAAGCACCTCTTCCAGCAAGGCCGATACGGAACAACGTTTGGATCCCGCCAGCCGGGGCCACTCCAGGGACAACTCCCCTGAGTCCAAGGGGATTCTCGGCTTCCTCCAGGAGACCCGCGCGGAATTGGCCAAAATTGTTTGGCCGAGCCGCCAGCAACTGATTAGCGAATCGGTGGGCGTCTTACTGATTGTGTTGGCCTTCGCCTCGTTCATCTACCTGGTCGATCAACTGTTTGGCTGGCTGGCCACTCAACTGTTCTCGTGAGGTTCTTTCTCAGATGGCCCCTGCCAGGGATCCCTATTCATTTTTGGGGAGGGGAGGCCCATGCATACAGACAGACACAGAGAGGAGGTGAGGTGATGAGCCCAAAGCCAGAGCAGCGGTGGAAACGCCGTGGGGGCCACCCTGAGCCCCTAGAGCCTGTAGACACGGCGCCAGAAGGGGAAGAAGGCGAAAGTCAAGGTCGTCGCAACCTGCGCTGGTACGCTGTGCAGGTGGCCTCAGGCTGCGAAAACAAAGTCAAAAGCACCCTGATGCAACGGGCGGCGGCTCTGGATGTGGCAGATCAGATTGTCGAGGTGGTGATCCCGAAGCGGACGGGCTTCAAGCTAGATCGATCCGGCAAGCGCCAGGAACAAGAGGAAAAGATTTTTCCCGGCTATGTGCTGGTGCGCATGGATCTCAACGACGACACCTGGATGGTGGTGAAAACTACCCCCAACGTGATCAACTTCGTTGGCACGGAAGAAAAGCGGGCCTACGGTCGTGGTCGGGGCCATGTGACGCCACGGCCCCTCAGCCCAAGCGAAGTCCAGCGCATCTTCAGCAGCGTTGAGGTGGAGGAAGTGCCCCTCAAGATCGACATGGCACCTGGGGATCGCATCGAGGTGCTCTCCGGCCCCTTCCAAGGATTTTACGGCGAAGTGGTGGATGTCAGCCCAGAGCGGGGCAAGCTCAAGGCCTTGATCTCGATTTTCGGGCGCGATACTCCGGTAGAATTAGAGTTTGGTCAAGTGCGAAAAGAGGTGTAACGGCGTTTCATGGCTAAGAAACTGGTGGCAGTGGTCAAGCTGGCCATCCAGGCGGGCAAAGCCACCCCCGCCCCCCCCATCGGCCCGGCGCTGGGCCAGCACGGGGTTAACATCATGGCCTTCTGCAAGGAATATAACGCCAAAACGGCGGATCAAGCCGGGATGGTGGTGCCGGTCGAGATCTCGATTTACGAGGATCGCAGCTTCACCTTCGTCCTCAAGACGCCGCCGGCTTCGGTGTTGATCAAAAAAGCCCTCGGCATTGAGTCGGGATCCAGTGAGCCCCACAAAGTCAAGGTGGGATCCCTGACGCGAGCGCAACTGCGTCAGATTGCCGAGCAGAAGTTGCCCGATTTGAATGCCCGTGATGTGGAGGCGGCTATGAAAATCATCGCCGGCACTGCCCGCAGCATGGGGGTGACAATCGTCGATTGATGAAGGATCTTTAGTCTGATTGTTGTCTTGAAGTTTTGGGGGAGAGAGGTTCTCGCCAGCACCCCGAGGAGAAACGATGGCTCGAAAACTGTCCAAACGTATGCAGGCTTTGCGGGAGAAGGTCAAGCCCATTGCCTATCCCCCCGCAGAAGCCCTGGCCCTGATGAAGGAGACGGCCACTGCCAAATTTGACGAGGCGGCAGAGGTTCACATCCGCCTGGGGATCGATCCCAAGTATGCCGACCAGCAGTTGCGCACCACCGTCGTCTTGCCCCGCGGCACCGGGCAGGAGATTCGGGTGGCGGTGATTGCCCGTGGCGAGAAGGTTACGGAAGCCCAGAACGCAGGAGCCGACCGGGTGGGCTTTGAAGACCTAATCGAGGAGATCGGCAAGGGCATGATCGATTTCGACCTGCTGATTGCCACCCCCGATGTGATGCCCCAGGTTGCTAAGCTGGGGCGCCTATTGGGGCCGCGTGGCCTCATGCCCTCTCCCAAGGGTGGGACGGTCACCATGGATTTGGCCCAAGCCATCAAGGAGTTCAAAGCCGGCAAGCTGGAGTACCGGGCGGACAAAACCGGCATTGTGCATTTGATTTTCGGCAAGTGCAAGTTCCCTGTCGAAGCACTGCTGGAAAACTTGAAAGCCGTGCAAGAGTCTGTTGACCGCAACCGTCCCCCTGGAGCCAAGGGCAAGTATTGGCGAGCCCTACATGTTTGTGCTACAATGGGCCCCTCGATTGAGGTTGACATCAATGCCCTGCGAGAGCTGAAGTTGGTTGCTTAAGGCTGCTTCGGCGCTGCAAAGGGAAAAAGGCAGTTGTTTGCCGTTTGAATTGACTATTTTTTCTGGAGGATCTGGGCAGAGAAGAGCTTCCCACAGTTGAATAGCAAGCCGAAGACAGCAGGTGCCTAGGGGCTTAATGTCCTGCCGAGGTTTGAGTGGAGTGCAAAGGGATCCCGTTGTGGATTGCTGGGTTATGCCTGCCTCAATGCGTCTCGGCTCTGGCTGGGACGCATTCTATTTGGCGGCTCTAGATACCCCCTTCCGACGGCAACACCTGTTCGGCCCTCAGTAAGCCAGTGACAACAAAGGAGGTGAGCGCATGGGCAAGCAACCTGTAGCGAAAAAAGCGGAGGTGGTCGATGAAGTTCGATCCCTGTTGCAAGCCAGCCAAATGGTGCTGGTCATCGACTACAAGGGGCTGACCGTTTCCGAGATGAACCAACTGCGGGCGGAGCTGCGCAAGGCGGATGCTGTCTGCATGGTGGTTAAAAATACCTTGATGCGGCGGGCTGTCGCCGACCAAAAGGCTTGGGCAGGGATTCTTCCCTTCCTGTCAGGGCCGACGGCCTTTATCATGATCCGGGGTGATATTCCAGCGGCCCTGAAGGCGTATCAAGATTTCGCCAAGCAAACCAAGAAGACCGAATTCCGCGGCGCCGCTGCCGAGGGGCTATCCCTGACCTTGGATCAGGCCAAGGCCATCGCCGAGCTGCCGCCCAAGGAGGTGCTCATGGCCCAAGTGGCGGGCAGCCTCAAGTTGGTGGCCACCCGACTGGCAGTGGGGCTCAATGCAGTGCCCACGCAAGTGGCTCGCGGTATCTATGAGATCCCGGCCTCCCTGGCAAGGGCCATCCGGGCTATTGCCGACAAGGAGGCGGCCTGACGGGATCGACCTGTGTTGGGTTCATCAACCCAATTCCACCTATCCACTTCGTTACCCTGAGGAGACAAGACTATGGCTTCGGAGCGTGTTCAAAAGATCCTGGAAGAGTTGAAAGCATTGAGCTTGTTGGAGGCTTCCGAGTTGGTGAAAGCCATCGAAGAAGCCTTTGGTGTCAGTGCGGCTGCCCCAGCAGGTGGCATGGTTATGGCTGCTCCCGTGGCAGCGGCAGCGGCACCGGCGCCAGCAGCGGCGGCTGAACCGGTGGAAGAGCAAACGGCCTTTGATGTCATTCTCGAGGCTGTCCCTGCGGATAAGAAGATCGCCGTCCTCAAGGTGGTGCGCGAGTTGACCGGCTTGGGCCTGAAAGATGCCAAAGATCTTGTGGAGGCCGCTCCCAAACCGGTCAAGGAAGGGATCCCCAAAGAGGAAGCCAACGAGATCAAGAAGAAGCTGGAGGAAGCTGGCGCTACGGTCAAGGTCAAGTAGTTCCATCAGCAGGGGAAAGGGATCCTCATTCAGAGCGTCTCTTGCTCCCAGCACAAGGGAGCTGCCAGAGCTCCAAGTTTAACCAGAACGATGAAGGAGGGGCAAAGCAGCTCCTCCTTTTTCGCTGATACGCCGCCGCGCTCTGCCCCTCTCCCTCGGAGAGGCAGGGAAATTGCTGGGCTGATCCCCCTTGCCGATTGGGGCGGTTAAACCCTGAAAACGCCCTCGTCAGCCGGTCGGAAACCATTACAATGGGTTACGGACGTTCGCCAGCACCCCCCATGGACTTCGGAGTCGGATTTCTTTCCAACAACGTCATGCTGCCGATCCTGGATTTTTTCTACGGGATCGTGCCCAGCTATGGACTGGCCATCATCTTCCTGACGTTGGTGATCCGCTTTGCCCTCTACCCGCTCAACGTCGGATCTATCCGCAACATGCGGCGCATGAAGGTGATTAACCCTTTGATGCGGCGGCGGATGCAAGAAATCCAGGAGAAGTACCGGGATGACCCACAAAAGCTGCGCGACGCCCAGGCCAAACTGTACAGCGAGCTGGGAGTCAACCCGCTGTCGGGTTGTCTGCCGCTTTTGATTCAAATGCCGGTGCTCTTTGCTCTCTTTGCCACGCTGCGGGGATCCCCCTTTGCAGCGGTTACCTACGACGTCAACCTGCAGATCTTGCCAGCAGAGGTGGCGGCAGAGGTGGTGCCCACCCCCTACGTCAGCCCCAGTAAGAACATCTTCGTCGCCGACTCGGTACACAAGCCAGTGGTGCTGGTGGAGCCCAAAGGCACCAAGATTGCCGTAGGGGAGCAGGTGCAGTTTCTGCTGCAGGGGCCGGGGGGCAAGCCCTTTGAGCAGTTGGTGGCAGAAGCGGGCGGGGATCCCAGCCTGTTGCAGCCCACCTGGAAGATCACCAAAGGAGAAGAGCGGGCCCAGATCCAGCCGGATGGCACCTTGCTGGCCCTGCAGCCAGGGGAAGTGACTGTGGAGGTTGCGATCCCCGGCCTAGCCTCTGACACGGGCTTTCTGTTTATCGACAAGTTAGGCCGTGTCGGCGCCTTTGACCCGGATGGCACCATCCACTGGGACATCATCGGCATGATTGTCCTTTTCGGCGTCTCGATTTACCTGAACCAATCCCTGACCAACGCTGGCCAGGAGACAGGCCAAGAGGATCCCAGCCAGAGCTCGATGGCTCGCATCACCCCTGTGCTGTTCTCAGCAATGTTCCTGTTCTTCCCCTTGCCGGCTGGAGTTTTGCTCTATATCCTTGTCTCCAACATCTTCCAAACTGTGCAAACCTTCTTGCTCTCGCGGGAGCCGTTGCCGGAGAACTTGCAGCGGTTGGTGGAAGAGGAGCGCCGCCGCGCTGCCCAGGTGATCACGGTGGAAGCCAAGGAGGTTGACCGACCGGCCAAGCCAAAGGCAGCCGGGGGAGGGCGCGAATCCCTGCCCTTTGAGCCCTAGGCAGTCCTTGCTGCTTGGCGTGGGGTGAGCTTACGGTCGAGTGCTTGATACCTCTTCAGAATTGGAAGCTGCCCAGGATGAGCCCCCCTGAGTCCTCTACGGGATCTTTGAAGGGATCCGCCGCCAAAAAATCGCATCAGAAGTCTGAGGGAACCGTTGCGCCTTCCCAGGGCGAGCTTTCTCCTGCCGAACATCGAGAACGGGCCAGGCAGTGGTTGCAGCAGGTGCTGGCGGCGATGGGAATCCCGGCAGTGGTGCGGGTGGTGGGGGAGATAATCGAAATTGAGGCCGATTCTCTAACTCCGGCCCAGAAGCAAATGCTGCTCTCAAAAGCGCCTGCATTGCCCTTGCCGTCGTCCAAAGAAGCTGGCCCTGAGGAAGAGCGCTCCCCGGTGGTTTTGGATGCGTTGCAGTATCTGGCCAACACCCTTCTCAACCTCAACCAGCCAGAAGACCAACAGCAGCCCTATATCCTGGATCTGGATGGCTATCGTCAGCGCCGTTTGCAGGAGCTCAAAGCCTTGGTTGCTGTCGCGGTGCAAAAGGTGAGAACCAGTGGTCGGGAATACGAGTTTCCCGATCTTTCTGCTGCCGAGCGGCGGCAGATCCACACGCTCCTGAAAGACCCTGCCTACGCCGATCTGGAAACCTTCAGCCGTGGCAAAGAGCCTGACCGTCGTCTGGTGATCCGGCGGGCCTCTTCTCGACCCTGACCTGGGGGCTCTCTTGCCGATAGGGGCGATTCTAGGGATCCCTGCTACCCAGAACGTATAGAGGGGGATGTCATGCTGAGGCCAATTCGTCTATCCGACCTGCGGCAGATGCCCGGTCAAACCCAAGAGGTACAGTTTAGGCAGTTTTTTTCAGGTTTTGAGAGCTTGACCCCTGTGGAGGGATCCCTGCAGGCCAGCCACCGGGGGCATTTCCTGGAGGTGAGCGCCGAGGCCCGCACCATCGTCACCCTCACCTGTCACCGCTGCCTGCAGCAGTTCAACCACCGGCTGCACCTGCAGGTTGAGGAGATCATCCTAATTCGGGAGCCCAGTCCTGAACCGCCGCCTCTAGAGCTGGAATTGCGGGACGAAGAAGATCTGCTGGAGAGCCTGCCGCCCAACGGCGAGCTGGATATCGAAGACTGGATGTACCAACACCTGCATTTGGAGATGCCCCACCAGTTGCCCTGTCGCCCCGATTGCCCGGGCATTGTGGTGGAATCGGCTGCGCCGCCGCCGGTGGATCCCCGCTGGTCGGCCCTGGCTGCCCTCCTTAAAGACTCCCCCCATCCCTAGCCACTCTCCACGAGGGGGCTCCGGGCCATGAGCTGTATCGCTGCTGGCTAGAATGACCCCATATTTGCAGGTTCTCTGGCGTTTTGCTCGGCCCCACACCGTCTACGGCACCAGTGCCAGTCTGCTGGGCCTCTACTTGCTGGCCGGGTTCGTGGCCGTTGAACCAACGGCCCTGCTAACTGTCCTTCCCCAGTTGGGCGTGGCTTGGGTGGCTTGTCTGGCGGCCAATGTCTATATTGTCGGCCTCAACCAGCTCACGGATATCGAGATCGACCGCATCAACAAACCCCATCTGCCCCTGGCCGCCGGCTCCCTGAGTTGGCGACAGGGGGTGGGGATCGTCGCCGTCTGCGGGGTGGCATCCATCCTATTGGCCCTGACAGGGATCCCGTACCTGTTGTTGACGGTGCTTTTGAGCAACGGAATCGGCACCGCCTATTCCTTGCCCCCCCTGCGGTTGAAACGATTTCCGCTGGCGGCCTCGGCTTGTATCTATTGTGTGCGGGGGTTGATCGTCAATCTGGGCCTGTACAGCCATTTTCAGCAGTTGATGCAGGGGGAAGTCGAGCTTTCTGCTCCCATTGTTTTTCTGACAGGGTTTATGTCTATTTTTGGGCTGGTGATCGCCCTTTTCAAAGATATTCCCGACATGGAGGGGGATCGGCGGTTTGCCATTGCCACCTTTTCGTTGCGCTTTGGCCAGGAGCGGATCTCAAAGTTTTGCATTGGCATTTTGGCCGCTTGTTACCTAGCGTTTATCGCTTTGGGAAGCTATTTTCTTCTCATGGGCCAGGGTGCCTGGATGCTGTTAGGGCATGGGCTGGGGCTAGGAATCCTTGTGGGCTATGGTGTTCGCCTGGATCTGGGTTGCCGCGACGCGATCGTGGCCTATTATCAACTGATCTGGAAGTTGTTTTACTTGGAGTACTTGCTCTATCCTTGGGCCTTCTTCCCTTTTTCCTAGCGATTTCTCGCCCTGGATCTCAGGCAGGCAGTAGATCTCCAAAAACCTAGAGATACCGCTTCATCTGGATGCGAAAGCGGCCTTTTTTCGTCTCGGCTACCTCTTCAATTTGCAGCCGACCGCGACCACGAATAGCAATCCAATCCTGGGGGCCGACAGTGTAGCTGGCTTGGGTAATCGGCTTCCAATTAACCCGCACCTCTCCCCGCTGGATCTCTTCCACCATCTTGCTGCGGGACAGGCCAAATCCCGCCGAGGCCACTGCATCCAGGCGCAAAGAGGCTTCCACGCTGGTGATGGACTTCACCCGCGGCGGTTGAACCTTTAATTGGTTGAGAGGGATGGGGCTGACCTTGACGGGCACGCTGCGCACCTGCGTCAGGTTGAGGCTGAGATAGTCCACCAATTCCGGCACAACGATGGCCTGGGCCCCCGTGTCACCTAAAACAAGGATGTCTCCCACTTTCTCCCGGGCAATGCCAGCTCCCAGCAGGGCTCCCAAAAAATCGCGGTGAGTGGCCGGGTCGAAAAGAAAGTTTCCCTGTATCTGAACAGCGGCCAAGGGGATCCCTTCTGCGCCTTCCACCTTCAAGCTGACCTCAGAGCGAGCCAGGGCTAGGCGTTGCCGCTCCGCCTGGGCATAGCCCCCCCAGGCCACCACCTGCAGTTCAGCCAAGTTGTGCAACCGGCTTTGCACCTCGGCTACCTCTGGCGGGGAGAGAAAATCGCTCCAGACCACTTGCCAGGTTTTGAGGGCTTGCTCCCCCAGATCCAGAATGCGCGCTAAGGTTTCTCGATACTCCGCTCCTTTCAGTAGATCGACTCTGGGCAGCATGTTGGGACGCTTCAAGGCTTCGTTCTGTTTGTCCCATGCTAAGCTAGATCCCCAGGATCCTGGCGGGCGTAGCCAAGTGGTTAAGGCAGAGGATTGTGGTTCCTCCATTCGTGGGTTCGAGTCCCATCGTCCGCCCTGCCAAAGAGAGAAAGGGGCCTCTATTCGCAGCTTAAAACCAGGGTGCCCACGGCGTCGATGCTGCCTGTCCAACCGGCTTCGATGACTACGGTAGCCTCAGGCATCTCCACAATCGCTGGCCCGCGTAGCGGAAACCCCACATCCATGCGCCGCCGATCGTAAACCGGGACTGAACGCATTTGGCCGCCCATCCAGGCCTGTCGCTCCCCCTTGAAGGGATCCCCTGGCAAGGGTGGGGGGGCTTGCAGCGGGACGCTGGGCAAGGCCTGCACCGCCCGCAGGCGCAACTGGATGGCTTCCACCACCTGGCTGGGATCCTGCCAGCCGTGGCGCTGCTGGTGGGCTTGGTGAAACCGCTGTTCCAAGAGAGAAACTGGATCCGACAACTGGGCCGGGATCTCCAGCTCAAAGGACTGGCCGCGGTAGCGCAGGTCCAAGCTAAAGTACAGCTCCGGCTCCTGCAGGTCGGCTTTCGCCTGGCGGATGAGGGGCGCCGCCCATGGGGCCAAAAGGGATCCCTCGGCAGCCGA
The DNA here is from genome assembly GCF_047462335.1 of Synechococcus sp. H60.1. Lineage (NCBI taxonomy): Bacteria > Bacillati > Cyanobacteriota > Cyanophyceae > Synechococcales > Synechococcaceae > Synechococcus > Synechococcus sp. H60.1. The sequence goes on along the minus strand of NZ_JANSJA010000044.1, from coordinate 7,100 downwards.
CTCCAGTTGCCGCAGCGGCTGCAGGATGGCCCGCCGGTAATCCCGCTGTAGGTTGGCCACAGCCATACCTAGCGCTGAGAGGACACCGGCAAAGGCCGGGATCAAGATGCGGCGGATCCCCAGCTCCTCTGCCAGGGCACAGGCGTGCATAGGCCCGGCTCCGCCAAAGGCCAGCAGGGCAAAATCGGCGGGATCCAAGCCCCGCTCCACGCTAATCACCCGCAAGGCCCGTGCCATGGCCCCATTGGCCAGGGTGCGAATGCCAACAGCTGTCTCCTCCAAACTCAAACCCAAGGGCTCCGCCAGCGTTGCAATAGCCTGGCCAGCCAAGTCCCGCCGCAGGCAAACAGAGTCCCCCAGCCAGCCCCCATCCGGCAGGTAGCCCAGCCAAAGGTTGGCGTCGGTTACTGTGGGAGCCGTTCCTCCCCGCCCGTAGCAGGCCGGCCCAGGGTTGGAGCCGGCACTTTCCGGCCCCACCTGCAGCCCCCCGCCGGGTAGCAGGTAGGCCAGGGATCCGCCCCCGGCACTGACGGTATGGATATCAATCTGAGGCTGTTGCACCGGCAGGCCGCACACCACCGCTGACCGGGTAACCTGAGGGAGGCCGTCTTGAATGAGGGCCACATCGGTGCTGGTTCCTCCCATGTCCAGGCTGAGCAGATGGGAATAGCCGCTCAGACGGCCCACATAGGCCGCTCCGTAAACGCCGCCCGCCGGCCCCGAAAGCAATGCCACCGAGGCGTGGGCTGCCGCCTGAGCAAGGGAGGTGACGCCGCCGGAGGATTGCATGATCAGGGGGGCGGGGATCCCTCTCTCCCGACAACCTTGGGCCAAGCGGTGCAGGTAGCCCGCCAGCGCCGGGCTGAGGTAGGCATCAATGGCTGTGGTGCTGAAGCGCTCGTATTCGCGAAACTCCGGTGTCACTTCGCAGGAGAGGGAAACGTGCAAGCCGGGCAAGGCCTCGCGCAAAGCCGCCCCCAGGCGCTGCTCGTGCTCCGGGTAGAGGAAAGAAAACAAAAACCCTACCCCCACAGCGCGGATCCCCTCCCGGTGCACCCGCTCTCCCACCTCCCGGATGACGCGCTGGATCTCCTCCTCCGTCAGCGGCTCCAACACGCCGCTTGCGCTGCAGCGCTCCTTTACCTCTAGGCAGTGGTGGCGGGGCACCACCGGCTCCGGCTTGGGCTGGGTGAGGTCGTAGAGGGAGGGGCGGTTTTGGCGGCCAATGGCCAGCACATCCCGGAAACCCGCCGTGGTCAAAAAGAGGGTAGGGGATCCCTTGCGCTCCAGGAGGGCGTTGGTGGCCACCGTCATACCATGGCAGAACACGTCTACCTTAACCGCGCCCAGCTTGTCCAAGGCGGCAAAGACCCCCTCTTCCGGGCTAGGGGTGGAGAGCACCTTGGCCGTCCGGATCTGGCCTTCCTGAAGGAGCACTAGATCGGTGAAAGTCCCCCCCACATCGATCCCCAGACGGACCAAACCCTCCTGCCTCCAATCCTGTTGCTCGGCTTGCTCGCTGCTGGTGTTGGACATTGCTCAATAAGGCTCTCGTAAGGCTCTCGTGCAGGCCCGCCCCTGCGCTTCTAATTTCAACCCCTCCCTAGAGACGACGCCGGGGCACCTCTTCCGACTCAGTTGCCAGGGGTTGCTCCTGCTGCAAAAGCTGGCGAAAGGCCGGCTCGTCCAGCCGGTAGTCCCGCTGCTCGATTAAATCCCGATCCGTGGAGTAGATGGTGTCCGCCTCCTGCACCACCTCTTGGCGGCGGAAGCGGCGGGCAAAGTCGAGCTTGCGCAGCAGCACCTCGGAGGGACGCTTCAGCCGCTCTTGCCAGAACCGCCGGATGCGGTTGCGCCGCTCCACCCCCTGGTTGCGGAATTGCAACGTCAGCCACCGCACCCCAGGCACCGCCAAAAACAGCGTGCCATAGAGGAAGAGGAATCCAATCAGCGGGTAGATAAACGCCAGAAAGGCGTTGCTCCCGGCGGCGGCGGCCACCTCCTCCCGCGCCCCGTAGAGAATGGCTGCCAAGAAGAAATTGAGCACACCCAAGCCACCGGCTAGGGTCAGTTGCTCAGGGGTGGCGCGGCTAAACACCCAGGGTCTTTCTTGCAACACCTCCGGGATCTTCTTGGAGCGGCGCTCCGAGGCGGCCACCTGGAGCTCTGGGAAACGATAGACGATATCACCGTCCTCGCTTACCTCCGGCTGGCCGTCGAACTTGAGCAGAATCGGCAGCATGTAGTCTTCATACTCCAGGGCCGGGGATCCCGGCTCCACGTCCAGGTAGGGCAGCACCTGCTCGGCGGCGATCACCCCCCCGTTGGCGCGGATGAGCTGGCCAATCAAGGCATAGCGCTCCTCTTCCAGGTTGGCGTTGGGATCCCCGTCCCCAAACAGGAAGCTGTACACCGCCTCCAAAAAGTTCATCTCCGATTTTTCCCGGCGGGGTTGCGCCCGACCGGAATAGCCCCCGTAGTAGGGGTAGGGACTCCAGAAGGGGTTGCCCACCCAGAGGTCGGGAAAATAGAAGAAGCCCCCCCCTCCCCGCGAGCGGCTGCGGTTGTCCTCCTCACGGCTGCTGGCCATCTGCAGAGCCATCAACGCCAGGGTGATGAGGATAATCGACACCACCAACAGGATGCCAAAGGAGATGCGTAGGCCGTAGAGAAACCCCCCCCACAGCTTGCGTCGCAAAACCGCCAGCCGATCCTGCTGCTCCTTGCGCTTGAGAATGTCGCGAAAGTCGGGCGGGAAAACGTAGGCGATCTCCCCCTGCCGCGAAACCTGGAGATGCCCCCCAGCCTTTTGGGCTAACTGCAGCAACTCCTGTTTGGCCTCCTCTAGGGCCAGGCCTGTGCTGGAGGCAATGTCTCCCAGAGTGACCCGCAGGCCCAACTGCTCTACCGCATCCATGACCAATGTTTGTGTAGCCACTCTCAACCTCCGCTGGTTACCTACTGTTGCCCGGGATCCGACTGGGACGCTCGCCCAGCATCTGCAGCCAAGGGTTACAGCCATCCCTATTCCCAGTATCTCTCTTCAACTCAGGGGCGACGAGGGCGGCTGTTGCTGCTTTTGGGTCAGGCGGCCTGTCTCTGCACCAACCCAGGGCTGGGCTAGGGCAGCCAGGCCATCGCCACCAGCAGAGCGAAAAGGATCCCGATCAACACCCACGTCAGCCGTTGGGTATTCAAGGGGGGAGCAGCCTCGCTGCGGCTGGGATCAGCGACTTTCGGCAGGGAAGCTGGACGGCGGAGGCGCTCATAGACCAGACGGCGTTCCCCCGGCTTGGCCTCTTCCAGGTGGCTGAGATCTGGGATTTCGAGCAACCACTCTGCTGGTCGCCGCAGACGAGGTGCCTGCCAGATGCCCAACACGTAGCGGGCCTGTTGAGCGACCTCCGGATCCGGGTTGCCCAGCAAGGTTTGCACCAAGCGGATCGCCTCCTGGGTCTCTCCAAGGGCCTCCTGGGCCAAGGCCTGCCAGAGCCGCAGCTTGCCCGCTTGCGGGTAGCGGCTTTGGGCCTGTTTCACCTGTTCCAGAGCCTGGCGGTATTGTCCCCGCTCAAAGCTGGCCTGAATCCGGGCCAAATGCTGGGGCAGGCGCAAGTCTTCGGGAGGGATCAACTCCGGCTCCACCGATAAACCCCCCTAGGTGAGCTTTTGCTCCACCCCAAACCCCACCAGCAGCAGCTCCTCTAGGGGCTGACCGTGAGGGGGGCGTTGGTAGGTGAGGATCTGCCGCAGGCGCAGGCGCGGGTTGAGCAGGGTGATGGTATCCACAGCAACGACGCGGGTGTAGGTGGTGGTCATCACCAGTTGCAGGGATTGCGGATCAAAGCGGAAGTCGGCCACCATGGGCCGCTCCTCTTCATAGGCGCGATCGCGCAGATAGTCACCTTCAAGACCACGGGCGCTCTCTCGCCGGGGCACAAACAGCATGTTCAGCTCTTGCCCCACCTCCTCTCCCTTTTCAGAGACAGTCTCAAAGGCAAGGTGGAAGCCCAAGAAGCCGTCGACGCCGTGGTTGGGGTAGTTGTTGTCCCTCAGCACCTTCTCCTTAAGCTCAGGGGTGAGGGTGCGAATGGTGAACTCCGTGCGGGAGCGCTCCACCTCCCCGCGATCCAAGTAGTGGTAGGTGCGCTCGGTGTGCCAGGCGCCAATGCAACAGTTAAAGAAGTAGTGAAATTGCTGGAGGGCGTTCATGCCAGAGCGACTGACAGCTCAACCCAATCCTAAAACGAATTGCAGACAAATAGGCCCGCCCATCCCCGCCGGAGATGATAGACCCCCCTGCCCCCCTTCCTCACCTCAGGTATTGGCTGCCGCTGGGATCCCCTGGGCCACGGCCAAAGTTGACCCCAACACCTCCAAAGCCCGCTGCAACTGCCCATCCTCAGGGCCGCCCAGGGTTTCTGCCGTTAGGGGAAGAGGGCCCTCGGCCACCATCACATCCGGCTGGATCCCTTGGCGGTGAATGTCGTGGCCGTTGGGGGTGAGGTATTTGGCAGTGGTCACGGCCAGCCCGGAGCCGTCCGCCAGCTCCAGCAGGGATTGGATCAGCCCCTTGCCGAAGGTGCGCGTTCCCACCAGTTGTGCCCGCCCGCTGTCCTGCAACGCCCCCGCCAAGACTTCGCTGGCACTGGCACTGCCCTGGTTTACTAAGACAACCAAGGGGGCTGCTGTGAGAACTTCGCCGGTGGCGGGAATGCTGTCCTGAATGCCATAGCGATCCGTCACCCGCACGATGTCGCCTTTGGGGATCCAGAAGCGGGCGATCTCAATGGCCGCCTGCAATAGCCCTCCGGGGTTGTTGCGCAGATCGAGGATGTAGCCCTGCACTCCTCGCGCTTCTGCGGCCTGGATGGCCTGACGCACTTGAGCGGCGGCATTGCCGTTAAACTGGCTGAGGCGGATGTAGGCTACCTCCCCCTGGGGCAGCTTGAAAAAACCGGTGCGCACCGGGTTGATCAGGATGGACTGGCGCACCAGCTCCACCTCCCAAATGCGCTCCTGCCGCTTCAGCCGCAGACTGACCGGAGTGCCACTGGGACCCCGCATCCGTTCGGCCACCTCGTCCAGGCTCAGGCCTGCTACTGGCACCTGATCCACCGCCAGGATCTCATCCTGAGGTTGGATCCCCGCCCGCTCGGCAGGAGTCCCCTCCATCGGGGCAATGACCCGCACCGCTCCCTGCTCGTCGATGGCAATCTGGAGGCCGACACCGCTCAGCTCCCCAGCCGTAGAAGTCTGCAGGCTGAGGTAGTGCTCCCGATCCAAAAAGCGCGTGTAGGGATCCCCCAGCGTTGCCAGCATCTCCTCAATGGCCCGGTAGGTCTCTTGCCGATCCTGGAGGGGCCGAGAGAGAAAGCGCTGCCGCACCTGCCACCAGTTCTGCCCGTTGAACTCCGGATCCACATAGGCCCGATCCACATAGGCCCAAGCCTGGGCCAGCAGTTGCTGCTCTTCCCCCCAGCGGCTGGCCTGCACCTGACAGGCGCCAAGGCTCAGGCCCGCCCAGAGCAGGCACCCCAACAACAAGACTCGGACAGCCTGGCGTAACGCCCATCCGATCCCCAACCCTCTCCAACTGCTTTCCCCAGATCTCGGCTTCTGCGCAATCATCGGAGGATCTTGACTAAGGAAGAAGTTAAGAAATACTAAGAAGCGTGAACAAGATGAGACATCAGCAGGCGTTTGGGCTGCTGGGATAGGGATCCCTGTGTCAAAGCTGAGCCCGACTTCATGATCGTGTTAACGAGTTATGTTACAGTGCTGTGTGGAGTGGGCCCGTCCCCCCCTGGATATCCAACTCTAAAAATTGCAGGCATCATGAGCAAAGTTTACGACTGGCTAGACGAGCGGCTGGAGATCACGCCTTTCGTCGATGACGCAACCGGAAAATTTATTCCGCCCCACGTTAACATCTTCTACTGCCTCGGCGGCATCACGCTGGTGTGCTTCCTCATTCAGTTTGCCACCGGCTTTGCCATGACGTTTTACTACCGTCCGACGGTGGCCGAGGCTTTTGAATCGGTCAACTACATCATGACCCAGGTCAACTTTGGCTGGCTGCTGCGCTCCATCCACCGCTGGAGTGCTTCTATGATGGTGTTGATGATGATTCTACACACCTTCCGGGTTTACCTAACCGGTGGGTTTAAGAAGCCGCGCGAGCTGACCTGGGTAACCGGTGTAATCTTGGCAGTACTGACAGTTTCCTTTGGGGTTACGGGTTACTCCCTGCCTTGGGATCAAGTGGGCTACTGGGCGGTCAAGATCGTCTCCGGCGTGCCCAGTGCCATTCCGGTGGTGGGTGATGCCCTAGTCCAGCTTATCCGGGGCGGCGAGGCCGTTGGCCAAGCCACCCTCACCCGTTTCTACAGCCTGCACACCTTTGTGTTGCCTTGGCTGACGGCGGTCTTCATGACTATGCACTTTCTGATGATCCGCCGCCAGGGCATTTCTGGACCCTTGTGATCCCAGGCCGGTTCGATCCCCAAGTTCCTCTTGCTAAGCCTTTTTACCCCAGACAAGGAGAACGGCTATGCCTGTCTCGAAGCAAGTAATAGCAACTGAGGTCATTACACGCAAAGTTGACCTGGACAACCCCAAAGTTTTGGCCAAGCTGAAGAAAAACATGGGCCACATGACCTACGGTGAGCCCGCTTGGCCCAACGACTTGCTCTTTATGTTCCCGGTGGTGATCCTAGGCACCATCGGCGTGATTGTCGGCCTGGCGGTCATGGATCCGGCGGGGGTGGGCGAGCCGGCGGATCCTTTTGCCACGCCGCTGGAAATTCTGCCAGAGTGGTATCTCTACCCCGCGTTTCACATTTTGCGCATTGCTCCCAACAAGCTGCTGGGCATTGCCCTGATGTCGGCCATTCCGGTCGGCCTTCTGTTTGTGCCCTTCATCGAAAACGTCAACAAGTTCCAGAATCCGCTGCGCCGCCCCGTAGCAACGACGGTGTTTTTGATCGGCACCCTGGTCACCCTCTATTTGGGCATCGGCGCCACCTTGCCTCTGGATAAGTGGGTCACCCTGGGCCTGTTCTAGAGAGCGGAATATCTTTTCTAGTTTTTGTGGGTTGATA
>NZ_JANSJA010000043.1:0-17719 GCF_047462335.1 Synechococcus sp. H60.1 | reverse complement strand
CCACATCCGCGGGACGGGATCCCAAAACCCTGTTTTCCCCCCACTCCAGGCCCCCCGACCCGCGCCGCGTCCTTCCCCCGCCCACCAGTAGCCCTCGCTGGCTGGGATCCCCGCCGGCCAAAACGGTGGGTCAGGGTTATCGGGCCCTGGTTTTGCTCCTGCTGGCCAGCGGCTTGCTCCTGGGAGGGCTGGGATCCCGCCTGGCCTACCTGCAACTGGTGCGCACCCAGTATTACCGCCAGTTGGCCGATACCAACCGCATTCGCCTCTTGCCCCAGCCGCCGGAACGGGGGCGCATTGTGGATCGCAACGGCGTGCTGCTGGCGGGCAGCCAGCTCTCCCACTCAGTCTTCCTGTGGCCGTTGGTGCAGTCGCGGCAGGGCTGGCAGGAGACGATCCCCAAGCTGGCCCAAGCCTTGAACATGGCCCCCGAAGAAATTGCCCAAAAGCTGGAACAGGCCGGCTACCGCTCCCCGTTTCCCGTACGCATCCTGCGCAACGCCAGCCCCCAGGTGGTCATTCAACTGGAAGAGATGAGCCGCGAACTGCCGGGGGTGATGGTGGAGGCGGAGACGGTGCGGTTTTATCCCCATGGCGACTTGGCCGCCCACCTGCTGGGCTATACCGGCGAGATCTCGCAAGAACAACTGCGGGCCGACCCCAGCTATCGCTTGGGGGATATCGTCGGCCTGATGGGCGTGGAGGAATTGTTCGAGAGCCATCTGCGCGGCCAGTGGGGCGGGCGCCAGGTGGAGGTGGACGCCATGGGAGAAGTGCTGCGGGTGCTGGGAGAACAAGCCCCCCAACCGGGCAACACCCTGCAGCTGACTTTGGACGTACGCCTGCAGCAGGCGGCAGAGCAAGCCCTGGGCCAGCAGAAAGGAGCAGTAGTCGCCCTGGATCCCCGCGACGGCTCGATCCTGGCCATGGCCAGCTATCCCACTTTTGATCCCAACCTCTTTTCCAGCCGCATCACCCAAGCCCAGTGGGAGAGCCTGCAACAGAAGGACTTTCCCTTCCTCAACCGCGCCCTGCGGCCCTATCCCCCCGCCAGCACCTACAAAATCATCACCACCGCTGCCGGGATCGAGTCGGGGGCCTTTCCCCCGGATACGGTGCTGCAGACCGGCCCCTACATCCAGGTGGGCGGGTGGAGGTTCTGGGACTGGAACCGTGCCGGCTTCGGGCGGCTGAACTACCGCCAGGCGATGGCCTACAGCAGCGACACCTTCTTCTACCAGATTGCCCTGGGCACCAAGGCCGCCCCCCTGCAAGAATGGTCGCGCCGCTTCGGGCTGGGGCAATTGACCGGGATCGGCCTTAAGGGGGAAGCTGCTGGGCTGGTGCCTGACGCCGACTGGAAACAGCGCCACTGGCGCGAGCCTTGGTATGTGGGCGATACGGTGAACATGTCCATCGGCCAGGGATTTATCACCGCCACGCCGCTGCAGATGGCGGTGGTCACAGCAGCGGTGGCCAACGGCGGCTGGCGGGTGCGTCCCTTGCTCTCGCAGCAGGTGATCCCGGAAAGCGCCGTGCCCCTGCGGCAGAAGGTAGGTCTCTCCCCCGCTACCCTGGAGATCTTGCAACAGGGGCTGCGGGATGTCGTGGTCTACGGCACTGGCGGCAACGCCAACCTGGGGCCGGGCTTTCCCCCTACCGCCGGCAAAACCGGCACTGCCGAGGATCCGCCGCGGCGCTCTCACGCCTGGTTTGTCGGCTATGCGCCCTCCGACCGGCCCGAATTGGTGGTCGTGGTCTTTCTGGAAAACAGTGGCGGCGGGGGTGGATCCCGGGCAGCCCCGATCTTCCGCGAGGTGATGCGGGCCTACTTCCAACGCGACCTGTGATGCCCTGGGCGGGACTTGCCCCGGCATCCGAGGGGAGTGGGTATTAGGATTATCGGTTGATCTCTCTTTGTTCCCCAAAAATTCCGCTCAGCCCCCCTAAAATCCCTTCTCCAACCGGCTTCTACCCTAACTTGGCTGTAGAATATGTCAGTGATTTGGAGCCAAACTGCCACAATCCTGCCATTCGCGCCAGCGGCGCTTTGGCGCAGTGCAGGGCAAGCCCCGCTCCTACAGACTGAGAACACTCTGGGCCGTGGTTGCTTCGCAGCCCCTCGCGAGTACGCGGCCAGAGTCGGTTTTAACCCTATTGCCTAACTCACGAGGAGATCAGGATGAACAAGGCAGAGCTTGTGGATGCCGTCGCTCATCGCGCCAACGTAACCAAAAAAGAAGCTGAAGCTGTCCTGACGGCGGCGCTGGAGATCATTGTCGAAGAGGTCGCATCCCGCGATGAAAACGGTGAACCCAAAGGGAAGGTGACCCTGGTGGGCTTCGGCTCCTTTGAGGCCCGCAAACGCAAACAACGGGAAGGTCGCAACCCAAAGACCAACGAGAAGATGGTGATCCCGGCCAGCATTGTCCCGACTTTCACCGCAGGCAAAACTTTCCGCGATGCGGTGGCAGGTGGCCACAAGTCTTCGGGAGTTTGACGAGATCCCAGCCGTTCGCGCTCCTCAGGCGGAGTTCTCTCGGTGAACCTGAGCTTTGGGATGGATAGGCGTGCAACGGCCTCAGCATGGTGGCAATCGAGCTTGGGGGGCAGCCATCGCCGGCTGCCCTGCTGAGGCTATTTTGGATTTTTCGGCTAGCCTCAACCCCCTGGGCCCTCCGCAGTCGGTTTTGCAAGCTCTGGCTCGCGCCCTGTCGGCGCCGGATCCAGTTGTGATCAGCCGCTATCCGGATCCCGACTACCGCGAGCTGCGGGCCTGTTTGGCGCGGCGCTGGGCGGTCGATCCGGAGTGGATCTTCGTGGGCAATGGGGCGGCGGAGTTGCTCACCTGGGCCGCCCGCGATGCCCAGGGGCGGGAGGTTTGGCTGCCCCGACCGGCTTTTGGGGACTATGAACGGGCCCTGCGGGCGGCGGGTGTAACCCTCAGGGGTTTGGATCTTTGGCCCTCTCAGGGATCCCCCACCCTAGCCTTGCTGCAGAAAGGGATCCGGGCGGACAAGACAGGCCGGGTGCTCTGGCTGAACAATCCTCACAACCCGACGGGCCGGCTTTTCCTCCGGCAAGACCTCTTGCCCCTCCTGACCCAGTTTGAGCAGGTGGTGGTAGATGAAGCTTTTATGGACTTTTTGCCAGGAGACGCCCCGCAGGAGCTCCCCCCTCTGGACGCCGGCTCAGAGGTGGGAGAGCTGCCCCGCAGCCAGACTTTGATTCCTCACCTGGAGGCCCACCCCAACACCATCGTCATCCGTTCGCTGACCAAGTTCTTTACCTTGCCCGGCTTGCGCATCGGCTTTGCTGTGGGGCACCCGGATCACTGGCGGCGCTGGCGGCAGTGGCGGGATCCCTGGAGCGTCAACGGATTGGCGGCGGTGGCGGTGGCGGCGGCTCTGGCGGATGAAGACTTTCGCCGGCGCACCCTGGCCTGGCTGCCGATGGCGCGGGAGCATTTGTTGAGCGGTCTGCAGGCGCTACCCGGCTGGGATCCCTGGCCCAGTCAGGCTAACTTTGTACTGGTGCGCTGCCCTGGCTCCGCTACGCAGATTCAAGAAAAGCTGTTGCGGCAGCACCGCATCCTGGTGCGGGATTGCCTGAGCTTTCCAGAGCTGGGGGATCGCTATCTGCGCATTGGCCTGAGAACCCTGACGGAGCAGGAGCAGTTGCTATCGGCCTGTCGAGAGATCTTGGAAAATAGCTAGAGAGCTTCTTTCTGGCGAGAGAGATTATGGTTGAGGTGGTGACTCCCCTTTGGCCGGAGTGCGAGGCTTCTATCGTGAAGGGGGTAGCCCACCACAGCGATCTGGAACTGCTGCGGGCCTTTCAACGGCAGCCGCAGGCGGCGCGCTACTTCATCGCCCTGTTTTGCCGCTACTGCGCCTGGGTGGATGGGATCCTGGCCGAGCATCTGCCCCCGGAGCGGCGGGCTGCCGCTCGAGAGGAGGTTTGGCTGCACCTTTATGCGCGCCTTCAGCATCTCGATGCCCGCACGCTACAGAGTGAGGGGGGCGGGGATCCGGTGCTGGCGCCCTGGCTGGCGGCGCAAATCCGCGAGCTGATCTGGTCTTTTGCGGGGCGGTCTGACGGCACGGCAGAGGGTGAGGCCACCCCTCCTCAAACCGCGAGCGCCGGTGCAGCGAAGCCCTCTCTTTCGCCAGCATTGGCCTGTTACCTGACCGCCGCTCTGGACAACTTGCCGGGAGATATGCGCTTCATTCTGCTGCTACGGGATCGGTTTGGTTGGTCACCGGATCGCATCGCCGCCCAGCTCAAAGCTGACCGGTACTACCTCGCGCCGGAAGAGGTGGATGCCATTGTTGCCTCCGCTCGCCAGCTCCTGCTTCGGCATCTGCCAGCGGATGTGCGCGACCTCTATCTTGCGGCAAATCCCTAGAAGAAGGCCTTCGGCTTGTGGCATGGTAGTAATGGCTTGCCTTTATCCCTGGGGTTGGCTCTGCGGTTGGGCAGTTCCCGGGTTCAGCACCGGCTTGGTTCTGCTTGCTTCCCAGCTCTTAGTCTGGCGAGGGTGAGTTGTCTATGAGTTTTTCTCCACTTCCCTCAGATGCTACTCGACCCCTACCAAGGGCCCAGCAAACCCAGCCAACTCCTCAACTGACGCTTCAGGAAGCGCTGAGCTGTTTACATCTGGATGAGCTCAAGGAATTGGAGCGATTTCGCCTCTGGCAACGTTTGCAGCGCAGGTCATCTGTCCCCTTGCCATGGACAGATCCTCTTGGAAGCGATATCCCCCTAGAGCGCTCTTCACCTGTGCTGATGCAAGAAATCGTGGAAGACTTGGAGGAGGAGGAAACACCACGGCCGGCGGGGGTGCTCTCCCCCCTTTGGCTCTTGCTGCTGTGGGCCCTCTCCTGTGCGGGGATCGGCTTCGGGGTGCGCTGGTTGATCTGGCCGGAAGAGCTGTCGCTTCCCCAAACCGCTGTCCTGACCCACAACATCCAAAGAGGGATCCCTGGCCAGGTGGATTTGGCCCAGTTGCCCCTGATTCCCCTGGAGCCGCTGCCGGGACAGGTAGGGGAAGAGTTCTATTCGGGGAGGCTGGATCCCAGTCAGTTGGCGCTAGGGTTGGCGAACACTCCCAATCTGGAGGAGTTGCGGGTCGAGCCCCTTCAGGATGTCCTCAACTTGTTGGACAGTCTACAAACCGACTTGGCCTCGGCTGCACAGGAACCTGCTCCTTCCCTCTCGAAAACGGTGGAGCAAGTGGCAGCCAGCCTGGAGCGCCCCTCCCAGCCTAAAGTAACCGCTGTTTCAGAATCTTTGCTCACGGTGCCCCTGAACAGCAACGATCTCGATTCCTTAGGGCCTAACCGCGGCGAAGGAACTTTTTTGGTGCTGACCACCTACTCCGGAGAGGAAAGCTTGGCGCGAGCTCGGCAAGTTGCCAATGATGCTTTTGTAAAAGATGTGAACGGCCAGAAGTTTGTGCAGTTGGCAGCATTTGAACAACTGGAATATGCCCGCTACCACGCTGAAACTTTGAAGAACAAGGGCTTTAACGTCACCATTGCCGAGCAGTAGCTTTGGCCATCGGTCAGCAAGCTGCACGAAAGTTAGCTACAGTCATTCATTAGGTAGCAATGGAGCAGTTAGATCCCTAACTCCCCTCTCCCAGAGATAGGCTGAGGGTAAGCGCTGCTCGTCTTTGGCGGTCTAGAGCGGCCGGCAGCCCCCTCCAAACTGATTAGAACCGCCCTATAATTCCCTTTTTCGCAACTGACCTAGCTTTTGTAGTAGGCAGTGCCTTTATTGACAAAGTCCAACGTGTAGGCGGCTTGGTAGTTAATGGTTGGCTCAAAGACACCCGCCACTGTCATACTCTCGAAGAAGCTTTGCCAACGTTCGTGGGTCATGGCGCCAATGCCCTTTTCTAGCGCATCGCCGGACAAAATAACACCGTACTCCTTCAACTTCTCAAAGCTATAGGCCAACTGCTCATCGGTCATCTCCGGGTTATCCTGCTTGATGAGGCGATAGGCGGGGCGGGGATCCTCTAGAAAGCTGTACCAGCCCTTGATAGAGGCATCCACAAATCGCTGCACCAGGTCTGGCTTGGTTTCCACCAGTTGGCGCCGCGTCTCGATGGTTGTGGCATAGGGGTTGTAGCCGTAGTCGGCTAGGAGAAAAATTACCGGCTTAAAGCCTCCTTGTTTTTCAATGGCAAAAGGCTCAGAGGTGAGATACCCCTGCTGCGCTGAGGTGGGATCCGCCAAGAAGGGACCGGGGTTGAAGTTGTAGGGGCGGGTCTGGTCGTCGGTGAAGCCGTACTTGGCCCGCAGAAAGGGCCAGTAGGTAGTAAAAGCCCCTTTGGCCACGAAGATGGGTCGGCCCTTGAGATCCTCCAAGCGCTGGGTGCCGGGATGGGCAAGGAGAACCTGAGGGTCTTTTTGGAAAATAGCCGCCACGCAGATGAGCGGGATCCCTTCCCGCACGGCGTTGATGACTCCCGCGCTTCCCCCCATGGCAAAGTCGGCAGCTCCGCCGGCCAAAATCTGGGTAATGTTGACGCCAGGGCCGCCCATCTTGATGGTGACGTCTAGCCCATATTCGCGATAGATGCCTGTGGCCACCGCCTGGTAAAAGCCGCCATGCTCCGCCTGGGCATACCAGTTGGTAGCATAGGAAACCCGGTCGAGTTTGGATCCCTGAGCCACGATGAGAGTGGGGGAGGATCGAGCAGCCGCTGCCGCCAGCAGACTTCCCCCAAGGGCAGCAGCTCCTGCTTTGAGCAACTGACGACGGCTGAAGGTGCCGCTATCGGGTTGAGAGGATCCAGTCGAGGCCATAAGCAACTCAAGCAAAAGATGATGCCAGCATTCTACATCCCGGAGGAGACCCTGTGCGCCTGGCTACAGGAAGATCTCGGCCACGGCGATCTCACCAGCGAGCTGACGCTGCCCCCCGGAGTAGAGGGCGAGGCGGTGATCCTAGCTAAGGAGGCAGGGATCCTGGCGGGTCTGGAGATTGCCAGGCGGGTTTTCCGGCTGGTGGATCCCCAGCTGGAGTTCGCTCCCAAAGCAGAGGAAGGGGAGAGCGTGGCCGTCGGCCAAGCAGTGGTCCAGCTCAAGGGATCCCTGCGGGGGATTCTGGCAGCAGAAAGGCTAGCGCTGAACCTTCTCCAAAGGCTTTCTGGCATTGCCACCCTTACCCGCACCTACGTAGAGGCGTTGCGGGGAACCTCGACCCAGCTCCTGGACACCCGCAAGACCACCCCCGGCCTGCGCGCTCTGGAGAAATATGCGGTGCGGGTAGGAGGCGGCAAAAACCACCGCTTTGGCCTCTTCGACGGCATCTTGATTAAGGAAAACCACATTCGCGGTGCCGGCGGCATCTTGGCAGCCGTCCAGCGGGCCAAAGCAGGTGCCCCCCACCACCTCAAGGTCGAGGTTGAGGTGCGCAACCTCCAGGAGCTGGAGGAGGCTTTGGCGGCAGGCGCCGATCTAATCCTTCTCGATAACTTCCCCTTGGAGCAGATTCGGGCTGCCGTTCAACGGGTAGGGGGGAAAGTTCCCCTAGAAGCCAGCGGCAACATGAACCTAGAGCGCGCCCGGCAAGCGGCGGAGGCAGGCGTTGACTACATCAGTGTGGGGGCCCTGACTCACTCGGCCAAGGCCCTGGATCTCTCCTTGCTCGTGGTGCGGCCCTGAGGTTTGCCCCAGGGAGCGCTGTTTCTAATGCTAGGCTAGGTAACAATCCCGCCTAAAGCAGGAAGGCCAGTTGCTGCCTGCTGGCAACTTCTCCTTAGCCCCGCACCAGTCCAGATCTGCACCCGTGGCCGGCCCAGCCAAAACAGAAGGTTCACCATGACCCAAGAAACCCTTGTCCAGGAAATTGCTCGACTCAAGCAGGAAAGGCAGGCCGTTATCCTAGCCCACTCCTACCAACTCCCCGAGGTGCAGGAAGTGGCGGACTTTGTGGGAGACTCCCTGGGCCTGGCCCGCGCGGCCCAAAAGACAGATGCCCAGGTCATTGTCTTTGCTGGCGTCCACTTCATGGCCGAGACGGCAGCTATCCTCAACCCGGAAAAGACGGTGCTGCTGCCGGATCTAGAGGCGGGCTGCTCCCTGGCCGACAGCATCCGGCCTGAGGATGTGCGGCGCTGGAAGGAGGCCAACCCCGAGGGGCTGGTGGTGGCCTATGTCAACACGGCCGCCGAGATTAAAGCCCTGGCCGATGTCTGCGTTACCAGCGCCAACGCTGTGCAGGTGGTGGCCAGCCTGCCGCCGGATCGCCCCATCTTCTTTGTGCCGGATATGTTCCTAGGGGCCTATGTAGCCCAGACAACGGGGAGGGAGTTGGATCTGTTCCCCGGCGAGTGCCACGTCCATGTGGGCATTCGCGAGGAGCACCTCAAGGCAATGGCAGAAAAGTACCCGGAGGCGGAGTTCCTCATCCACCCCGAGTGCAGTTGCGGCTCCAGTTGTCTATTTCTCAAGCCGGACGCCAAGCTCCTTTCTACCGAGGGGATGGTGCGTTATGCCAGAACTTCGGCCAGCCGCGAGTTTGTGGTTGCCACCGAAGTGGGCATTCTCCACCGGCTGCAAAAAGAGGCCCCCGATAAGACCTTTATCCCCGTCAAGGCGGACGCCGTCTGCGAGTATATGAAAAAAATTACCCTGGAGAAGATCTACCGCTCCCTAGTGGAGATGCGCTACGTGATCCAGGTGCCGGAGGCGGTGGCGGAGAAAGCTCGCAGGTCGATCCTGGCCATGCTGTCAGTGCCTGCTGGAGCCTAGAGGGAGCACCCTTGGCGAGGGTCTGTTTTTCCAGTGTTGTCTACGTCTTTCCTAGCGGAAACAGACCTCTTGATCCTGGGGGCAGGGGTGGCAGGGATCTATGCAGCCCTGTGGGCGGAAGCAGAGGGAGCCAGAACCCTGGTGGTAAGCAAGGATCCCTTGCCTTCTGGATCCACCCCTTGGGCGCAGGGGGGGATAGCTTTTCCACTGGATGCAGCAGATGTGGAAGCCCACCTCCAGGACACCCTGCAAGCAGGCCGTGGCTTGGTGGAAGTGGAGGTGGCCCGCTCCATCCTGCAGGAAGCCCCCTTTCACCTGGAGAGGCTTTTGTCCTGGGGGCTGCCCTTCCATCCGGAGCCGGTGCGGGAAGGGGGCCACTCGCGGGCGCGGATACGCCATCTGGGAGGGGATCGGAGCGGGCTGTGGCTGCTGCAAGGTTTGCTGGCTCGCCTAAACAAGCCGCCTCTCCAGGGATACACAGCCCTCAGCCTTTTGATGGCAGGAGACAGGGTAGGGGGAGCCCTGCTGCTGGGGCCAGATGGGCCACTGCAGGTGAAAGCAGGGGCAGTTCTCTTAGCTACAGGCGGGTTTGGCAGCCTTTTCCCCCTCTCGACGGCTCCGCCGGGGGCCAGCGGGGATGGGATGGCCTTGGCCTGGCGGGCAGGAGCTGTCCTAAGGGATCTGGAGTTTGTGCAGTTTCACCCCACCGCCTTGCCCAATGGAGCCCTGGTCAGTGAGGCTGCCCGAGGGGCAGGGGCCGTGCTTCTCAACGCCTGGGGGGAGCGCTTTATGCCTTGCTATACGGAGCTGGGCGAGCTGGCGCCGCGGGATGTGGTGGCCCAGGCGGTGTTCTGGGAGCGGCAGCGGACGGGGGGAGTTTATCTTGATCTACGGGCTGTGCCAGAGCTGGAGGAGCGCTTTCCCACCGTTGTTGCCTCTGCCCGCGCTTTGGGGCTGGATCCTGGAAAAGACCTCCTGCCGGTTGCTCCCGCTGCCCACTACGTCATGGGCGGGGTGCGAACGGATGCCTTTGGCTTCACTGGCCTGCCGGGCCTCTATGCTGCCGGGGAGGTGGCTTCTACAGGGTTGCACGGGGCAAACCGTTTGGCTTCCAACAGCCTCTTGGAAGGGCTGGTCATGGGCAAGCGAGCTGCTCTGGCTGCCCTGCGGGACCTCCAGGAGCCACCCCTTCAGGTGCAGGCTCTACCTGTGCTGACCGCGCCGCCCTCTCTTCTTCCCGAGCTTAGGCAGCAGGTGGGAGAGGCGCTGGGCGTGGTGCGGGAGGGAGAGCGGCTGCGGGCTTTTCTGGCTTTTGCAGAAGCCCTGCCCCTGGAGGAGAAGCCCTGGGCCAGCCGGGAGGAGGTCGAGGCCGGGAGTTTGTTGCTGCTTGCCCGCCTGGTGGGGCAAGGGGCTCTGTTGCGAGAGGAAAGTCGCGGATCCCACTTCCGCAGGGATTTTCCCCAAGAAGGAGAGCCTTTCCATACCGAGGCGTGGGGCTCTACCTTGAAGCAGACGCCGCTAGGTCTAGCGGCCGCACCAGAGGGGGATCCTGCCTAGGCGTTCCAGGCGTGGTGGAAAACCCCCGGCCTGTCGATGCGCTCAAAGGTGTGGGCGCCAAAGAAATCCCGCTGGGCTTGGGTGAGGTTCTGGGGCAGCTCGGCAGTGCGGTAGCTGTCGTAGTAGGCCAGGGAAGCGCTAATGGCCGGGATCGGGATCCCTAGGGTAGCCGCGGTGGTCACCACCCGCCGCCAGGATCCCTGCCGTTCCTGGATGGCCTGCTGAAACTCCTCATCCAAAAGCAGGTTGACCAGCTCCGGATCCCGCTGGTAGGCCGCCTGGATCCTGCTCAGGAGGCGGGCGCGGATGATGCAGCCCCCCTTCCAGATGCGAGGGATCTCGCTAAAGGTGTAAACATAGCCGTGGGCAACGGTGGCTTGCTTGAGCAGCGCCATCCCCTGGGCGTAGGAGCAGATCTTGGAACAGTAGAGGGCGGCGCGCAGATCCTGGAGGAAGCGGTCGGGATCCCCTTCAAAGGCTGTTCCCGGCCCTGGCAACTGCTGCGAGGCGGCCACCCGCTCTTCCTTCATCGAGGAGAGGAGGCGGGCCTGCACTGCCGCCTCAATGGTGGGCACCGGCACCCCCAGATCCAGGGCGTCCTTGACCGTCCACAGGCCCGTGCCCTTCTGGCCTGCCTTGTCCAAGATGAGATCCACCAGCGGCTTGCCCGTCTCCGGATCCAGCGTCCCCAAGATCTTGGCGGTAATCTCAATCAAAAACGACTCCAGCTCCGTCTCGTTCCAGGCCTGAAAAATCTCCTGCATCTGCGAGGCCGTCAGCTTCAAGCCCCGGCGCATCAAGTCATAGACCTCGGCGATCAGTTGCATGTCGCCGTATTCGATGCCGTTGTGCACCATCTTCACGTAGTGCCCGCCCCCTTTGGGCCCCAGGTAGGTGACGCAGGGGCCGTCCGGCACTTGGGCGGCAATTTTGGTGAGGATGGGCTCCAGTTGGCGGTAGGCTTCCAGGCTGCCGCCGGGCATGAGGCTAGGGCCGTTAAGGGCACCTTCTTCCCCGCCGCTCACCCCCATGCCGACAAAGTGGATCCCGCTGGCTTCTAGGGCCTCGGCACGCCGGTCGGTGTCGCTGTAGAGGGAGTTGCCGCCATCGATGAGGATGTCGCCTGGCTCCAGCAGCGGCCTGAGCTCGTCGAGGATGGCATCCACTGGCGGGCCTGCCTTGACCATGATCAAGATTTTGCGGGGCCGCTCCAACAGTTGCACCAATTCGGGCAGGCTGTAGGCAGGGGTAATCTGCTTGCCTTGGGCCCGCCCTTGCATGAACTGCTCGGTTCTGGCGCGAGTCCGGTTGTAGACCGCAACAGGAAAGCCATTGCGCTCGACGTTGAGGGCCAGGTTTTCCCCCATCACCGCTAGGCCAATGACTGCGAAGCTGGGCTTGCTCATGGTGGGGCAGGGTCAACACCTTCCCCAATCTAAAGGGCAATCCAGCCAAGAGGGTTCAGGGATCCTGTTTTCTTCACCTTTGCCGGCTTTCAGGGGCAGCCTAGACTTGCGCGGGTGGCAACGCCTGTTACGGGATGGGATCCCTCAGCCCGCTGGCACAATTCCCGCAGGGCTGCCCGATCCACATAGGCGTCGCTAAAGTCAGCGCCGCCAATCTGCGCCCCTTGCCAAACCGCCCGCGCAGCAATGGCTCCCCTGAGGTTGGCCCCCCTGAGGTCGGCGCCTGCTAGGTTGGCCAGATCCAACAGGCTGTTGCTGAGATCTGCCCCCGCCAGGTTGGCCCCCGCCAGATTGGCTTTGGTAAAGGCCACGCCGGCAAGGTTGGCCCCATGCAGATCGGCACCCTGCAGGTTGGCGCTGACAAAACTGCTGCCCCGCCAGTCCTGACCCGACAGATCCTGCCCCTGCAGATCGGCATTGCTAAAGTTGAGACGAGTTTGGGATCCCGCCGGGGATCCCCACAGCAACAGCGTTGCCCCCAGCAGGATCCCCAGGGAAAAGCGGAGCCAAGGATTGGGCTGCAACAGCATTTGGGATCCCTCCTTGCGGCTGAAGTTTTTCCTATTTTGGCCTTGGCGGCAGCCACTCCTGTTGGCATCGCCACCACTCTGGGCAAAACTGGGTGGAGCCGTCCCTCCCGTTTCAACGCTGCTATGAAGGTGGCCTACTTGGACTGCGCGGCAGGCATTGCCGGCGATATGTGCTTGGGGGCTCTGCTGGATTGCGGGGTGCCCCTGGAGTATCTCAACCAGCAGCTCCAGGCGCTGGGCATCGAAGGAGAATACAGCCTGCAGGTATGCCGGGTGCAGCGGTGCGGCCAGCCGGCTCTGCAAGCGGTGGTGGAGGTGTTGGACGAGTCCCCGCCCGCCCGCTCCTGGAGGGAGATCCAGGCTTTGATTGCCGGATCCCGCTTGGCCCCTGCGGTCAAGGCCCGCAGCCTCAAAGTTTTTGAGAAGCTGGCGCAGGCAGAGGCAAAAGTCCATCAGGTGCCCCTAGAAAAAGTGCATTTCCACGAGGTGGGGGCCGTCGATGCCCTGGTGGATATCGTCGGCACCTGTATCGGTCTGGATTGGCTGCAGGTGGAGCGGGTGATCTCCTCTCCCCATCCCATTGGCGGTGGCTGGGTGAGCACCAAACATGGCCAACTGGCGGTGCCCGTGCCGGCGGTGATTGAGCTGTGGGAAATGGGACGGGTGCCGGTGTTTAGCAACGGCGTGGAGGCCGAGCTGGTTACCCCCACCGGCGCAGCCCTGGCGGTGGCGCTGGCAGAAGCGTTTGGGCCCTGTCCACCGCTGCGGCTGGAAAAAGTGGGGCGCGGGGCCGGCAGCCGCGAGTTGCCCATTCCCAACATCTTTCGTCTTTGGATTGGTCAGTCCCAGGGGGAAGAGCCAACCGAGATCGTCTCAGTGTTGCAAACGCAGATTGACGACCTCAACCCCCAAGTGATTGCCTATACCTGCGAGCAGTTGCTGGCCCTCGGCGCCTGGGACGTGTTTACCCAACCCATCACCATGAAGCAGGGGCGGCCGGGAGTGTTACTGACGGTGATCTGCCCG
This sequence comes from Synechococcus sp. H60.1, assembly GCF_047462335.1. Taxonomy (NCBI): domain Bacteria; kingdom Bacillati; phylum Cyanobacteriota; class Cyanophyceae; order Synechococcales; family Synechococcaceae; genus Synechococcus; species Synechococcus sp. H60.1. Next base: position 4,372 of record NZ_JANSJA010000043.1, on the reverse strand, counting down.
CCGGATCGGGTGCCGGAGTGCCAGGAGCTCATCTTCCGGGAAACCACCACCCTGGGCATCCGCCACTCCCAGCAGCAGCGCACCGTCCTGGAGCGCCGGATCGAGCGGGTGGAAACCCCCTACGGCCTGGTGGACATCAAGTTGGCCTATCACCATGGCCGCCTTGTCAACGCCCAGCCGGAGTTCCGCGACTGCGTGGCCCGCGCCCAAGCGTTTCGCGTGCCGGTTCAGACGGTGTGGCTGGCGGCCCAAGCGGCCTGGCAAAAGCGGTTGCAAGGGGATCCCGACTGAAAACAGAAGCTTTGGGCAAAAGTAGGCTGGACATAAACCCTATCAGCACTGGCTCAGCATGGGCAGCGGGGCTCTTCCTTAGAGGCGAAGGGATTTGCTCCTGGTGGACCGAGAAGGGATCCCTGGCCTGCTAGCCTGAAAGATGTCGATCCCACCCTCTTGACCACGACCACAACCATGGAATCCCAAGCCGCTCAATTTAATTTCGACCGCAAACTTTGGGACCGCTTTATCACGGTAGCTCAGCCCTACTTTTATCCGCGGGTGCGCTACGGGGGCTGGATTTTCTTTGGCTTGCTGGCAGCGGCCATGGTGTTTGTGGTTGCCTTGATGTTCTTTGTGGAGATTGGGGTGACCTTGGTTGGTCAGGCCCTGTTCCCAGAGTTTTTTACCAATGTAGCAGCCGGGCTGGTGGCGCAAACGGAGAGAAACTTGGCCTCGCCGCTGCTGTGGGTGGCCGCAGCCAGCTTGGCTCTGAGCAGCCTGGCCTTTGGGCTGGTGTGGCGCCAGATTCAGCGGCGCTGGCTGCAATGGCTGTTGTTGACCTTTTTGCTGTTTCTATCTTTAACGGTAAACCGATTAAACGTGATGATCAGCTTTATCTTTCGGTTTATCGACACCGCCCTACAGCAAAAAGAAGAGAACACCTTCTGGCAGTTTTTAATCATCTACGGGGTGTTGATCATCTCGGCCATTCCCATTTTGGTGATCTATCGGTATACACGGCTGAAGCTGGGGCTGTTTTGGCGGGAATGGCTGACCGACCACTTTCTGGATCGCTACTTTGATCGCCGGGCCTACTACGAGCTGGATTCCAACGCCGCTAACACAGAGATTGATAACCCCGACCAGCGCATCTCCGAAGACGTTCGCTCCTTTACCGGCACTACCCTTTCTTTTTTGCTGGATATTCTCGACTCGATCCTCACCCTCTACGCCTTTACCGGCATCCTCTACAGCATCTCCCGCCCCTTGGCGGTGGGATTGGTTATCTATGCTACCATTGGCACCGCCATTGCCATTGTGGCTGGACGCAAGCTAATTAAAATTAACTTCGATCAACTGCGCTACGAGGCCGATTTTCGCTACAGCCTAGTCCACGTGCGGGACAACGCTGAGTCCATCGCCTTTTACCAGGGAGAAGACCTAGAGCTGAGGCAGATCTTGAATCGCTTTGCCGCTGCCCTGCGCAACTTTGACTTGTTAATCATTTGGCAGGCTATTATTGACATTTTTCAGTATGCCTATAACTACTTCACGCGCATTGTGCCCTATGTAATTGTGGCCCCCCTTTACTTTAGCGGCGTACGGGATTTTGGCACCATTACCCAGGCCACCATTGCCTTTAGCCAGGTGCTGAGTGCCCTTTCAATTGTGGCCAACCAGATCCAAAGCATCTCCAGCTTTGCCGCCGGGATCAACCGTCTAGGGTCCTTTTACGAAACGTTGGAGAATCCGGCCCTGCGCCACACCCGCGACCGGGAGAGCACCATCCAAACTCGCATTGCTCCCCAACTGGCGCTGCAGCAGGTTACTCTGCTAACACCAAACTCAGAACGAACCCTGGTGCGGGATCTGTCCCTGAGTTTAGAGGCAGGCCAACGGCTGCTCATTGTGGGGGCCAGCGGCAGCGGCAAGAGCTCCCTGCTGCGGGCCATTGCCGGCCTGTGGAACAACGGCCAGGGATCCATCGCCCGCCCCGACACCACCGAGATGCTCTTCCTGCCGCAAAAGCCCTACATGCTGCTGGGATCCCTGCGGGATCAACTCCTCTATCCAGGTCGTCGCCGGGATCTCAGCGATGCAGATCTCATCCGGGTTTTGGCCCAGGTGAACCTAGCCGATTTGCCGGAGCGGGTGGGCGGCTTTGACGTGGAGAAAGATTGGGCCAGCACCCTCTCCTTGGGCGAACAGCAGCGCCTGGCCTTTGCCCGCATTTTGATTACTCAGCCCCGCTACGCCATTTTGGACGAGGCCACCAGCGCTCTAGATGTAGCCAACGAAAAGCTGCTCTACCGGCAACTGCAACACCTCAACACCACCTACGTCAGCGTCGGCCACCGCCCCACTCTCCTGGCCTACCACGACCTTGTCTTGGAGCTACAGGGCAACTCTGCCTGGAAACTCTGGTCGGCAGCAGAATACGGCGCCCGCCTGGCCCTGGCCGGCTAGAGCGCTGCCTTAGCTCTCAAGCTGCCCTGGTACCCCTCACCCCCGGCCCCTTTCCCAGAGGGAGAGGGGAGTAGGCTGTTCCACCTCAAACCCATAGAACTGGACGCGGCCCAGGGGAGATGCTACCCTGTTTCACAAGTATTCCGACCGGATTACTGGAGAATCAGATGAGCTCCCTTGTCGGCTCTGAGGCCAAGCGCTCCAAGGTGGAGCAGATCAAGGCAGATAGCCATTTCCTGCGGGATCCCTTGCAGCAGGAGCTGGCCCAAGACACTACCCACTTTAGCGAGGCGGCGGTGCAGGTGCTCAAGTTTCATGGCGCCTACCAGCAGGACGACCGGGATCTGCGGCAGCAGCGGAAGCAGGAGGGACGGGAGCGGGCCTACGAGATGATGTTGCGCACCCGTATTCCGGGGGGGCATGTGCCGCCGCAGCTCTACTTGACCCTGGATCGGCTGGCCGAGGAGTACGGCAACGGCACCCTGCGGGCCACCACCCGGCAGACCTTTCAACTCCACGGGATCTTGAAGAAAAATCTCAAGGCCACGGTGGCCAGCATTATCCGGCAGATGGGATCCACCCTGGCCGCCTGTGGCGATGTCAACCGCAACGTCATGGCACCAGTCGCCCCCTACAAAAACCGGCCTGCCTACCGCTACGCCCAGGAGTATGCCCGCAAGCTGGCGGATCTCCTGGCTCCAAAGACTTCTGCCTACTACGAGCTGTGGGTGGATGGAGAGCCGGTTCCCATCCCGCCGGTGGATCCGGAAGTCCAGGAAGCCGAGCAGTTTGTGGGCAACGGCGTGAGGCTGGAGGGGCCGGAACCTCTCTATGGCCCGGTCTATCTGCCCCGCAAGTTTAAGACGGCCATCGCCGTAGCCGGGGAGAACACCGTCGATGTGTACTCCCAAGACCTGGGTTTGATCGTCCTCACCGACCGCAAGGGCAACCTCAAGGGCTTCAACATCGTGGTGGGCGGCGGCATGGGGCGCACCCATGGCAAGGAGGAGACCCAACCCCTTTTGGCCCAGAAGCTCTGCTTTGCCCCGCCGGAAGCGGTGTACCGGGTTTGCCAGGCGATTTTGGCGGTGCAGCGGGATCACGGCAACCGCTACGACCGCAAGCAGGCACGGCTGAAGTATCTGGTGCGCGACTGGGGGATCCGCAAGTTTCGCCGCGTGGTCGAGCAGTACCTGGGGGAGAAGCTACTGCCCTTCCGGCGCATGCCCAAGTTTGTCCCCAACAGCGACGACTACCTGGGCTGGCACGAGCAAGGGGATGGCCGTTGGTTTTTGGGCCTCTCGATTGAAAATGGCCGCATCCAAGATACGCTGGAGCGGCAGTTGAAAACGGCCCTGCGCAAGATTGTAGAGGAATTTTCCCTCCACCTGCGGCTGACTCCTACGCAGGACGTGATCTTCATTGACATCGAGGATCACCAGCGAGAGGCCATCAACCAGATCCTCAAGTCCCATGGGGTGCTTTCCAAAGAGGAGATCCCGGAGCTGGTGCGGCTCTCCATGGCCTGTCCGGCGCTTCCCACCTGCGGCTTAGCCATTACCGAGTCGGAGCGAGCCCTGCCCACCCTGATTCGCCAGTTGGATCAGGTGTTGCAGGAGCTGGGGCTGCAGGATTCGCCCTTTTTGGTGCGCATGACCGGCTGCCCCAATGGCTGTGCCCGGCCTTACTTGGCAGAGCTCGGCTTGGTGGGATCCGCCCCCGATGGCTACTACCAAATCTGGCTGGGGGCCAGCCCGCAAGGGGATCGCCTGGCCCAGCCGTTTCAGGATCGGGTGCACATCAGCCAGATCGTGCCGCTGATGAGAATTCTTCTGCAGGTCTACAAGCAGGAGCGCCACCCCCAAGAGCGCTTCGGCGACTATTGCCACCGGGTGGGGATCCCCTACCT
>NZ_JANSJA010000042.1:0-1721 GCF_047462335.1 Synechococcus sp. H60.1 | reverse complement strand
ATCAGTTGAAACACTTCTGGATCCCCTTGGATCCACCCCGCCCGGATGTTTACACCCTCGAAGCGTTGCCGCAACTCACTCCCACCCAGAAAGCGCTCCAGCAGGGCTGGCTGGGATCCCTGCTCGGCTCTTCGGGACAAGATACGCCTCTTCTTGAAAATTCGCTCACCTCGCCTGAGAATCTTGAAACAAGCGAGTAACCTAGTTAACTTAAACGAGAAGTAACAACAGGGGTCAGGAGCGAATCTAATGGACTTCGTTTTGGTTTTATTAATTGGGGTGGCTGTTGGTTTCTCATTGGGTGTTTACGTTGCTCGCCATTACAAGGTCAGTCCTAGACCGGAAATCTGGAAACAAGAGATCATTAGAGAGATATCTTCACACTTAAGGCAACACAGCCAAGAACTCAACAACGCCAACAAAACCTTAACCAAACTGGTCGAAGGATTGGCAGACGAGATTTCTCGGAAGTTACAGGCTACTCAAGCCGATCTCAAAGGGCTTAGATCTCGTCTTGTAGATAGTCACCAAGATTTGCTGCAAAGTTGGAGTAGGGATCTTCTGCAGGCTATATCTGTAAAGTTTTCCGAACATAATGAGCAGCTAAACGATCAGCGAGCCATCCTGGAAAACCTAGTGAAAGAAACTAAAGATATTTATCAGCGACTACAGATTGCTATCCAAAGTTCTCCCAGATTAGAGATATCCCAAACTACAGATCAGAGCTCTCAGAATGAGCAGGTTGCCAGTCATGAAACACCAGAGCCTAGGCTAACAGACGATGTACCGAGAGATAAAGAGGAGATCGCTGCCGCCGGTATATTAGAGGTCGACGTATCAAAGATAGAATCATTCTTAAGCTCAAAAAACGTAAAAATCAAAAGCATAGATGTGAAAGAAAAAGAGGAAAAATTAGATCAAATAGCTGCCTTTATGGGCAATCGATATTCTTTGATTAAAAGATTCTATAGAATGATTAAATCAAATATGAATAGCGGAAACTCTTTCTCAATAAACCTTAAAGACGAGCCTCAACAAGTAATCAGCTCAACTTGCCAGGTTGCCAAAGAGTTACACGGAATCGCATTTTTAGAAGAGTACAGATACTTTAAGGCACCCAGGTATCTGTTGGTAGCAAGACCCAGTAGGTCGCCCCAAGCACTAAATTTTCTCTCAGGAAAATGGCTAGAGAGATACGTTAGGGATAAGCTGATCTGCCTTGCTGCAAGTCAAGCTGGAAAAATTGATTTCTCTTACATAACAAATGCTCAAGTTACTTTGCCGAATGGAGATAAGTTTGAAATGGATCTTTTCTTTCATATTAACGATCAATTCTACTGGGTGGAATCAAAGACAGGCGAGTACCAAGACAAAGTACAGAAGTACTCCAAGATTGCTTCTGACCTTGGTCTCCAGAAAAACCAAGTTTTCATGGTTTTAACTGATGCCAGCCAAGATGTAAGAACCAGCCTATCTTCCCTCTATCGTTTATCAGTCATCAGCGTTGATGAGGTTGAGGCTACCTTTGAGGGGATCCTAAAAAGTCATCTTTGAGAAATCTGAAAGGCACCCAAGCGCATTAGCTCAAGCCACAATTTTGACAGCCTGCTCCACACACCACCAGGGATCCTCGGCAAAAGCCGGCATGGGCGTGCTGCCCGCCTTGCCCAAAATGGCCAGCCGAACTTCCCGATCCAGCCGGGATCCCGATCCGTAGGGAT
>NZ_JANSJA010000041.1:0-1731 GCF_047462335.1 Synechococcus sp. H60.1 | reverse complement strand
GCCACCAAGACCCGCCCCATCTCGGCGAAGATTTGGACAAGCTGGTGGAACTTGCGTTGCAGGACGGGATCCAGCTCCGGCAAGGAGTCGGCAGGGGCAAGCGGGGCAGTTGGGTCTGGGGCTATGTTCATATGGCCGGCAGATGCGGTGAGATTTGGGGCAAGGGGGAAAACAGCGAGGACTCCGTCCAAGCGGAGAAGAACCAGTTGTGAGCGGGATTCCCTCTCCCATTGTTTCCCAGAGTCTCCTGCCTTTCCAAAGCTTCCCCAAAGATGAGGTGCGGAATCTCTCAGCGAAGGATATCCCGCTGCCCAGTTTCGATATTAGGTACCTAAGCCAATTGCTATGAGCTACGGGAGAGACCTGAGATACCTGTTACCCTCAACGATATCATTCGCAATAACTTCGAGGAAGAACTTCTAAAATTTTTTGAAATCGCCCTCTCTCAAAAGAATCGGCAAACTCTTGAGGCCCACCGAACTATTCTTAGAGCCTGCTACAGAGACCCAGAACTTTGTTCGGAGATAAATGCCAGAAAAAGGAAGGAGGTGGCTGAAAAGTGGATAAAGAGGTATAATAATGGCTACGAAAATAGAATTTCGAAATGAGTATTGAAGTCTACAAAGACAATCGCTGGCATGATTGTCAGTACCGTTATCAGCGCTCGGATTCCCAAACTTACGGCAGAACACCGTAAGTGGCTGGATCAACTTCACAAGCAAGTATTACCTGAATGTCTTCTTCTAGACCCATACAGCCAGAAAAAACTCAGGATTTTTAGCTGAGGCTAGCTAAACGAGCGTCAACTGTGATCGGTTACTTTTGAGTCTGTACCTTACTCTCTTAACGCAGTAGTTCTCTGCAAACTCTGATGCTACAGTCCACTGACTGCCGATTTTTCCCTGCTGATTTCGCCGCCTCGGAGTAGTCGCCGCACCTATTGTTCTAAGCAGTTTAAGATTTCTGAAGCTTCCCTTACAGAGAGGTACTGGGTAGACAGAGCAGACACTGTTTCAGAGTCGAAACTAGATTTGGGTATCCACTTTACTATACTCTGACCGGTATGTAGGAGACAATGAGGTCAATCTATCCCTAGGCCAGTGGCCCACCAACGCGGTAGGCTAGATCGCAGTGGGCCTTCTGTTGGGTTCTCTACTGCAATCAACGGTTCTCTCCTCTTGCCGCCATGGCTTTGCAACTTGAACCTGCCGCTCCGGCAGAGGTAGCCATCTATCAGCCCTATTACGCCGTCGCGCGCCGGCAACACCTAGCTCTTGCGGTGGGCCTCTACAAAAAAGGCAGCCTGGAAGGACAGAGGGCCATCGAGGGAGACAAACCTGTGCGTTTCCTGGCCAGTTGGCACACGTCGCCGTTGCCCTCCGATCTGACCGTGGTGCAAGTGATCTTCGATCAGGATGCTGAGCTCACTTACCAGCTCTCCATCGCCAACTACGAGTTTGTGGATTACCTAATCGATGTCGTAACACTGGTGCAGCGTGGACAACCGCCGGATTTCACCACTGCCTTTTACAAAAAGCTGATGCGGTATGAAGACTGACGCCAATTCTCCGGTTGCCGTCACCCTCTACGACACCACCCTGCGGGATGGGGCGCAGCGGGAGGGGCTATCGCTATCACTGCAAGACAAGATCCAGATCGCCAAGCTGCTGGATCGCCTGGGGATCCCGTTTATCGAGGGGGGCTGGCCGGGGGCCAATCCCAAGGATGTGC
>NZ_JANSJA010000040.1:0-1733 GCF_047462335.1 Synechococcus sp. H60.1 | reverse complement strand
GCCGGTCATTTCTCAGGTGCCTTCCGTAGGGCAGCTTAACCAACCCCAACTGCCACCAGGAAGTTTGCCTGCTGAGTCTCCTTTCCAAGGAAGAGCTGTGGCTCCTCCGGCTGGAGATATTGCTGTCGGCACGATTCTACCCGATCCCCCTCCGGTTGACCTGGGAACCAACGCCAAGATTAGCCTGACCTTGAAGGATGCTCCTGTGGGGGATGTGCTGAGTTTGTTGGTGCGACGGGCAGGTTTGAATGTGGTGCTCAACGACGTTCCACCCGAGCTGACTATCTCTTTGGACGTGCAGGACTCGCCCCTGCAAGAGACGTTTAACTTTATCCTGCGGCTAAAACAGCTACAGGCACAGCGACGGGGCCAAACTGTCTTTATTGGACAAAACCTGCCAGGGGTGAGCGGGATCCTAGTGCGCAACTACCGCCTGAACCAAGCCGTTGCCGCAAATATAGCTCCTCGTCTCGAAGCTGTTTTAAATGCCGTAGCTCCAGGCGCCCAATTTGATGTGGACGAGCGCACCAACTCCATTACCGTGATCGGCACCGAGCGACAGCAGGACATCGCCGCTGCCCAGATTGCTCAACTGGATGTGCGCCGGCGGCAGGTTTTGATTTCCGTAAGAGCGGTCGATATCCGTCTGAACAACAACGAGAGCTTATCGGTTAACTTGGGCGGAGCCTCTGGTAACTTTGCTGTTGGAACCTTGGGAGGGGCAAGCTTCGGTGGCGAGCCACTGAACCAGCCTCAGGGATCCTCAGTAGAATCCATTGGCCCCACTGGGCCATCTGGCTCTATTACAGGTATCTTCAATACCCTCAACCGCCTGCAACAATCCTTGGCTTTGCGAGTTCAAGCAGCCATTCAGAACGGAACCGGCAAAATTTTAACCGATCCCAAAGTGGTGGTGGCAGATGGCAGCTCTAGCCGGATTAGCATTGCCACCAGCGTGCCTGTAAACGTCGAAACCATTACTATACCCCAAGGAGAAAACCAGCCACCAGTTGTTACCCAGCGTTTGCAGAGAGAGGAGGCTGGAGTTATCTTAAACGTTTCGGATGTCAGGATAGATGACAATGGATTTGTTACCTTAACTATTCGGCCTGAGATTTCCATCCCCATACCCATCCAAGTGCTGGAAGGTGGAGACTTTGCAGGGATCCAGCTTTTTAACATTGATAGGAGACAGTTAGAAGCCTCTCAATTGAGACTAAGAGACGGACAGACTTTTATTATCGCCGGCCTAATCCAAGACAGAGATACTGTCGATGTTCGTAAGGTTCCTCTGTTAGGGGACTTGCCTCTTCTAGGTGCTTTGTTTCGCTCCCAGGCTGTGAATAATGAGCGCAATGAAGTAGTTTTTATGCTGACGCCCTATATCATGGACGATAACGTAGCCTTTGGTCTACCTTCTAATCTATAAGACAGTAGGAAGTTAGTATGCTAAGCCGTCAAGTTTCTCAATTCTCGGCCATCCTAGTCGTTAGTAACTTGTGCATTACAGCCTGTCAAAGAATCAAGGGGTACAGTAGCAACACCTAGCAAACCAACCTCGGAAGCAGGATGGATTGTTCAGTAGTCAAGAAGTCTTCACTATCTGCTCCAGGCTATACTTTCCAATTCTGGAAAACTGCCAAATAAAATGCTTCAACACCGACCACATCATCTCAATAGGATTCAATTCCGGCGCATACACAGGCAGGTACAGCTAACTACTCCTCTTAGGG